>JAUSEJ010000253.1 GCA_030650265.1 Dehalococcoidia bacterium
AACTACCTGTCGGCCAAAGGAGGATAGGAATTGTACTACCCGTCCATGGACGAAGTGAAGGTTTTGGCACAACGAGGTAACCTTGTTCCTGTCTACAAGGACATCAGCGCTGACCTCGAGACGCCAGTGTCCGCTTTTCTCAAAATAGCACGGGGAGGATACTCCTTTCTCCTTGAAAGCGTGGAGGGTGGGGAGCGATTAGCCCGCTACAGCTTCATTGGCACGGAGCCCTATAAGGTTCTCCGCACTGAGGATGAGGCAGGAGGCAATCCCCTCACGGCGATTCAGGCGGAACTGGCCAAGCATAAACTGGTGCAGGTCGATGGGTTGCCTCGCTTTCATGGTGGAGCGGTAGGCTATTTCAGCTACGAGGTGGTTCGTCACTTCGAGCGTTTGCCCTCTCCCGAAGCCGACCCGCTCCAAATGCCTGTGGCTGTTTGGCTGTTCACCGACACACTTCTGGTTTTCGATCATCTCCGCCACATAATCAAGGTCGTCAGTCACGTTCGCACCGACGGCGATCTCGAGCAGGAATACGCCAGGGCCTGCGCCAGAATCGATACATTGGTCGATCGCCTCGAAAATGGCTCTTTGGCCGGTGGCAGGCTGGCTGAGATCTCGCCGATCCTGTCCGATGTCGAGTTCTTTTCGAATATCAGTCAGGCGGACTATGAGCGGAAGGTTGACATCGCCAAGGAATATATTTATGCCGGCGAGGTGATTCAGGTGGTTCTCTCGCAGCGCCTTGGCAGGATAACGACAGCCGAGCCGTTCAGCATCTACCGGTCCCTCCGGACGATCAATCCTTCGCCGTACATGTACTATCTCCATCTTGACGATTGCCACATCGTCGGCGCCTCACCCGAATTGTTGGTGCGGGTCGAGGAAGGGATTGTCTCCGTCCATCCGATCGCCGGCACCATGCCCAGAGGTAGCACGCCCGAAGAGGATCTGGCCAATGAACGGCACCTGCGCCACGACGAGAAGGAGAAGGCCGAGCACATCATGCTTCTCGACCTCGGCCGAAACGACGTTGGTCGGGTCAGCGAACCCGGGTCGGTGAGGCCCACCCAGGTGATGGATGTGGAGCGCTACTCCCATGTCATGCACCTTGTGTCCCACGTCACCGGCAAGCTCCGATCCGGCCTGACTCCATTTGACGCGCTAAGCGCCTGTTTTCCCGCCGGGACCGTATCGGGCGCCCCGAAGATTCGGGCCATGCAGATAATTGCCGAGCTGGAACCGGACAAGCGCGGGCCTTACGCCGGGGCTGTCGGCTATTTCAGCTTCTCCGGCAATCTCGATACGGCCATCACGATCCGCACCATCGTGCTGAAAGACGGCGTGGCCTATGTGCAGGCCGGTGGGGGCATTGTCGCCGACAGCGTTCCGGCGAAAGAGTATCAAGAGACCCTGAACAAGGCTCGCGCCCTGCTCAGGGCCATCGGTGAGGCCGAACTTCGACAAACTCTGTCGCACCAAAAAGGAGGTTAGAATGCTCCTGCTAATAGACAACTATGACAGCTTTACCTACAACCTGTACCAGTACCTCTGCGAGTTGGGGGCTGTTGTCAAGGTAGTGAGAAACGATCAGGTGAGCATCGGCGAGATCGAAGCAATGGCGCCCGAGCGCATTGTGGTCTCCCCCGGGCCATCGAATCCGGTCAATGCGGGCATCTCCAACGAGGTGATTAGACATTTTGCCGGGAAGCTGCCTATCCTCGGCGTTTGCCTTGGCCATCAATGTATTGGTCATACCTTCGGCGGTGTGGTGGCCAGAGCCCCCGAGATCATGCACGGAAAAACCTCCATGATCTATCACGACGGTAGGGGCCTTTTCGCCGGTCTTCCCAATCCATTCGAAGCTACCCGATACCACTCGCTGGTCATTTTGAGAGAGACTCTTCCGGCCTGCCTTGAGGTCACCGCTTGGACTGCCAACGGTCTTGTTATGGGGGTTCGCCACAGGGAGCTAGATGTGGTGGGAGTGCAGTTCCATCCTGAATCTATTCTCACTTTGGCGGGCAAAGATCTCCTGAGCAATTTCTTGGGAAAGCCAAAGGGTCCTGCCGAAAGAAGGGAGAACTGACATGATTAGAGAAGCGATCGCTACACTGGTTTCTGGCCAATCACTATCGCGAGACCTGGCAGCTCAGGCGATGGAGGAGATCATGAGCGGCGAGGCGACGCCGTCGCAAATAGCGTCTTTCATCACCGCTCTCAGGATGAAGGGTGAGACGGTCGAGGAAATAGCCGGATTGGCAGGCGTGATGCGAGCGAAGGCGGCCAGGGTGCAGATTGCGACCGAGGTGGTCGATACCTGCGGCACGGGCGGCGATGGCATTGGCGCCTTCAACGTCTCGACAGCGGCCGCCTTTGTCGCGGCGGGCGCCGGTCTCGCCGTCGCCAAGCATGGTAACCGGGCCGCATCGAGCCGCTGTGGCAGCGCCGATGTTCTCGAAGCACTTGGCGTCAAGATCGACCTTGGTCCGGACGCGGTGAAGACCTGTCTCGAACAAATAGGTTTTGGTTTTATGTTCGCTCCGGTTTTTCATCCAGCGATGAAGCATGCGGCCGGACCCAGACGCGAGATCGGCGTGCGAACCGTTTTCAACCTTCTGGGCCCGCTA
>JAUSEJ010000167.1 GCA_030650265.1 Dehalococcoidia bacterium
TGGTGAGCCGTGTTGACGAGTTGCAGAAGCGGTATCCAACCATTCCTCGGGAGGTCATTGTCAAATGGGAGACTAGCGCCCGGGGCGTGAGCGATGCCGGGATTACTGAGAAGCTGGGGACGTGGCACCGCGCTTTGGGAACTTACCAGAGTTACGATCGAGGTCAATCCCTGAAGGAGCTAGCACAAAAACACCCCGGGCGAGTAAAGCCAGGATTTCTCCTGCGCCCGCCTCATATTTTTCTTACCAAGAGCGGCCAAACTGCCCGGATTGGCGTCGATTCTACAAGCCCCTATGTACTTAAGGAAGACGCACCAGGAAAGTTCGCCCTGTACGAGGGGGAGGAGAAGGTTCAGGACATCTTTTTCCCTCCTTCCAGGCCCGATGTGGAAGAACATCTGACAAGCAAAGGAACACCGGTAGCTGGGCTCGTCTCCCACCTTCAACCCAATAATCGCAATTGTTTCATGATCGCTCCCGTTCGGCACTGCGAGTACTTCTCCACCGGGGAGGAGTGCAAGTTCTGCAACTACAATTCGACGCAGGAAGACGCCCGAGCCATCGGCCTCTATCGCCCTGTCAAAGCGAATCTCGAGGAAACCGTCGAGGCCTATAAGATCGTCGTCTCAGAGTCGCCGAAGATTGTTGAAGGGCAGATACAGACGGGCGGTTTTACAAATAGCGATCAGGAGTCGAAAGTCTACCTTCAGTTTGTCGAGCAGATAGCAGGCTCAACTCCTTACTTGCCCAACATCACCCTTCGCACCCAACCTATGTCGCGGAGTATGATGCAGAGACTAAAGGACGCCGGAACCGGCGCGGTAAGTTTCAATCTCGAAGTGTGGGACCCCGAGATCTTTGCCGAGGTATGTCCTGGAAAGGCCAAACACCGCGGGCGTGAGCGCTATTTGGAGGCCTATCAGGAAGCGGCCGAAGTGTTTGGCTGGGGTTCTGTGGGATGTGACATCGTCGGAGGCGCCACAATGCAGGCGCGGAATGGCCATGCGACGTGGCAGGAGGCCCGCGATTCCCACATTGAGGGAGACGATTGGCTCATCCGGCACGGCGTGCTTCCCGTTTTCCTCCCCATACGCCTGGGAGCAGGCTCTGTCTACGGGAACGACAAATCCAGTCGGGCTAAACTGGCGCCTACTGAGTACTATCTGGAGGTAGCGCTGGCTCATCACCAAACCATGCTTGATACCGGCATGTATGAGAGGCTGAACAAGCTCATGTACTGCCCTATGGATTGCATTGGTCCCTATTCTGGCGAGTTGGGTATGTATGCGTTGGCTGGCAGCGTTGGGGAATGGGCGAAATCAGCGGGCATTCCGGATGACGGAAACTGGATTGCCAACTTCGTCTCTACACTCGAATAGTAGATAACATAGGGACATTTGCACCAGCGCGCCAGGTCAAACGGCGCCCATGATCCGGAAGCCCCGGCATCAGACCAACGGGTTAAGGGCGACCCAAGACCAGGATCTCAAAGACGATTTCGGCAGCGGAATACGTCAATACCATGGTTGATGATTCTAGCTCCACCTTCATAGCTGGCGACTGCTGAATGGAGTATAATTGTCGATGCCCCAACATGTGGACAAGAGGTAATCGGGGATGGACAAACGACCTGCAGACCGCAAGATCGATACTGTGAGTCGGAGGTCCCCGCGCACAAGGACATCGTCGCCTTTCGTCGGCCGGGACGACCTGGTGCATCATCTCGCCGAGGCGCTGACCCTCGCCGCCGAAGGTCAGGGTAGCATTATTTTCCTCAC
>JAUSEJ010000281.1 GCA_030650265.1 Dehalococcoidia bacterium
TCAACCTCGTATTGCTGCCGCAATGGTCGGCGTGCAAATGGGTATTGATAACGATGTCCACGTCATCCGGGTAGACCCCGTGGAGAGCCAGGTCCTCAACCAGACTCCGTTCTCGCTGGATGCCAAATAGCTCCACATGCCTGGGCGACAGCTTCGAACCATATCCGGTTTCTACTAGAATGGTTTTGTTGCCGGACCGGACGACGAGGCTTTGCAGATATAGGGGGATGCGGTTCAGTGGATCGGCCTTCACCTCTCGCTCCCACATGGTCTTGGGCACAACCCCGAAGACGGCGCCCCCGTCCATCATGAATAGCCCATCGCTTACGAACTCTAACTCTACACTGCCAAGGCGCATCGGTTGACCTCCCCTTGCTGTCGCCAACGATCCCGTCGCCAACGCTCCCGTCGCCAACGCTCCCATTGAAGGACCAGACCAT
Organism: Dehalococcoidia bacterium; assembly: GCA_030650265.1. The sequence continues at coordinate 441 of JAUSEJ010000281.1, forward strand.
TATTATATGGCAAGGCCAATTGCCCGTCCAACAAAGTGTAAATGAGATCTGATGAAGTTGGAGCGGTAAATACGTTGGCTAAATTATAGACACGACCTGGCAGTAGTGATATACTGGCACCCGAAAGTTTGCCGAATCAATTGCAGTCGGCATTCGTCGTGCCCGTTGGTGGCCGGGCAGGGCGCTTGGTCCACTACAGATCAATTCGCGGAGGTGAGAATGAACACAATTGAATTCTTGCGTATTCCCCAGTCCATGATGCCGGACAAGGTCTGTCTGGTCCATGAAGGTAAGAGATTCACCTATACCCAACTTATGGATAGGGTGGGCCGCCTGGCCACGGCGCTCTCGAAGCTAGGCGTGGGGAAGGGCGACAAGATAGCCATCCTTCAGACTAACTGCAACCAGTATGTGGAAAGCTACTACGCTGCCTCACTCTTGGGCTGTCCCTTCGTGCCTCTCAACTATCGGGCCAAGCGGGACGAACTGACTTACATGCTTAACAATTCAGAGGCCAGCGTTCTTCTATTCGGTGAACGCTATGCCAGTATGGGCAAGGATATCCAACTGGACATCCCCGCACTCAAGCACTTCATTTCCATCGATGGCCCGATCGAACACGCGCTGAATTATGAAGACCTGATCGCTTCCACCGAAGACGAGTCGACGGCGCAGGAGGCCGAAGTTGACGATTCCGACCTCAACATGCTGATGTATACCAGTGGGACCACGGCTCTGCCGAAGGGCGTGATGCTGACCTATGGTGGGTTCACCGAGATGGTCTTTAACTCCGTGGAGCCTGCCTTTGACGAGGAATCGGGTGGCGCCAATCTCCTTGCCGCTCCCCTCTATCATATAGCCGGCGCCAGTGCCATGATGACTGGCCCCTACGGTGGTCGAACTCTGGTCATTCCCAAGCAGTTTGACCCCACGGAGTGGCTGCAATTGGTTCAGAAAGAGAAAGTCACTCACGCTTTTCTTGTTCCCACCATGCTGAAGCAGGTCATCGACCATCCGGATTTCGCCAAGTACGACCTTAGTTCATTGCAGATGGTTTCCTACGGCGGCGCCCCTATGCCAGTACCGGTTATCAGGCGGGCCATTGAGAGGTTCCCCGAGGGTATTGGTTTCATGAACGCTTTTGGTCAGACTGAGACTACCTCTACCGTCACCCTGCTCGGCCCGGACGATCACCGGCTCGAAGGCACCTTGGAGGAGATCGAAGCCAAGATTCGCCGTTTGGCCTCCATTGGCCGGCCGCTGGGCGACGTCCGGGTGGAGATCCTTGACGATGAGGGCAAGCCTGTCCCGGCTGGCACCGTCGGCGAGATCGCCATCGGCGCCAGCCGGGTGATGAGTGGCTACTGGAAGAGGGAAGAGGACACGGCCAAGACTCTGGTAGATGGCTGGATTCGCACCCGCGACATGGGCTGGCTTGACGAGGATGGCTATCTGTTCCTCGCCGGTCGCAAGAGCGACATGATCATTCGTGGCGGCGAGAACATCGCTCCCGAGCAGATCGAGGGAGTCCTGCACGTCCACCCTGATATTGACGAAGCGGCGGTCATCGGTCTGCCCGACGAGGAATGGGGCGAGAAAGTCATCTGCGTGGTCGTGGCCAGGCAGGGCAGCAACCCCAGCGAGAATGAGATTATCATGTTCTGCAAGACGAGGATGGCAAGCTTCAAGGCCCCCGAGACCGTGAAGTTCGTCGAGGCCCTCCCCCGCAATCCGATGGGTAAGATCCTCAAAGCAGCCCTGCGTGACGAGTACAAATCCTAGTAAGTAGCACCGTCTAGGGCGTCCTTCAGTTGATGAAGGACGCCCTGCTGAATCTCTGCCTCGCATGTTGCTGGGCCCGCCTCGTTGGCACGATTTCCCCCGCTCAGCTCGAATTCCCTGCGGTTGGCGGTAGATTTCTCCTGCAGGAGGTGGTATCATAGGACCAGTCTAGAATATGCTATGTGGAGGAGATACCTTGAGAGTGCAGCACAGAACGACTGGAGCACTTGCCATTGCCATTGTCGCCTTATTCATTACATCCTGTTCGTCGGCCCCACCAGCTACCTCTGACACCACCGCCACAAGTGACAAGCCCTACGGTAGCCTCACGATAGTTCAGAGCGTTTACCGTGACGACGAGGCCTTCGACCCTAGCAGGAGAAGCTGTCCAACCCCGCATTACGCCTTGGGAGCAGCCATCTTCGATTCTCTCATTGAGCTGACCCCCAATGCAGATCCTTCAAAGCCCGGGCTGGCAGAGCGATGGGAGATTGCGGCCGATGGGTTGAGTCATACCTTTTTCATTAGAAAGGGCGTGAAATTCCACAACGGCGACGACCTCACCGCAGCCGACGTCAAGTTCAGCTTCGATACCGTAATGGCACCTACCTCCTCCGGTTGTGACGCAGGCCCCTGGCGGGCGGCTATCAGTAGCGTGGAGATCAAGGACCCCTATACTGTCGTGCTTCGTCTAAAGTCGCCGCAGTTCGAGCTGCTAAAGGGTTTCAATGATTTCGGGGCAAGCCAGGCCGTAATTCCCAAGAAATACATTGAAGAGAAGGGCTGGGATAATTTCGTTCGCAATCCGATCGGTAGTGGGATATGGAAGCTCGCGGAATACAAACCTGGTGTTAAGGTTGTGCTGGAGGCGGTGGAGGATCATTGGCGAGCGACGCCAAAGTTCAAGACAATAACGGTACTGCCCGTGTCTGAGGAAGCCAGCCGCGTTGCCATGCTCAAAACCGGGGAATTGGACATAGCCATGGTCAGTCCCGATTCCGTGCCCGGCCTGAAGGCAGCAGGCCTGAAAGTATTTCCATTCGATGGAGGCGCCGAGAACTACATCAGGCTGCACTGGGACTTGGATCATCCGGAGCTGTACCCGATTGGCGATGTGAGGGTTCGGAAGGGACTGTCACTAGCCATGGACCGGCCAGAGTTAGCCAAAAGTCTGTTTGGCGGCTATGGGCGGCCATCCGGCATGTACTATGTCCGTCCTTCAGCGACCTTCTTTGACGCTAACCTCCTCAAACCTGACCCCTTCGACCCTGAAGGCGCCAAGAAGCTATTCGCGCAGGGGGGGTATCCCACTGGTTTCACCATGAAGCTTTGGGTCGGGACGGAGCGTCCCACTCTCGAAGGAACGTTCGTTCAGGCGGTCGCGGGCTACTGGCGGAAGGTGGGGGTCAATGCGGAGACCGTGCCGATAGACACGGCCGCTGTTCTCGGCCCCTGGTACAGAGCCAGGCCGGTCAACCCCCAAATCTACAACACCGGTTGGAGCAGGACGGCATCGGGCGCCCTGCAATTCGAGAAGGTGGTGACAGTATATAGCTTCAGCAAAGGCTCCGTTGGAAACTGTAAAGATCCTAAACTGGATGAACTCATCGACAAGGTTCCACTGACGAGGGATCCGGTCGAGAAGAATAAGATTGCGCTTGAGGCCTCTATCCGTGCCAGAGATCTGTATTGCATGATACCGGGCTTGAATATGGACACTATTCTGGTCACCGGTCCCAAAGTTGGCGAGGTAGTACCCATAAAAGCCATTGAAGGGTTGGCGCCAATACTCGAAAACATAACCCACGCCAAGTAGTTGGAGAAACAACAGGAGGAAAGCAAATGAGCCGAGTTGACGAACTGCAGAAGAAGTATCCAACCATTCCCCGGAGCCTTATCATCCACCGGGATATTCATAGTCATGGCGTAAAGCCTACACAGGTGCTGGCCGGCTTGAGTACCTACGATCGATCCGTTATATATCAAAGCCGCGACAACGAGGTAACGCTAGAGGATATTACAAAGCAGAATCCCGGGTCTGCCAGGCCGGGCTTTGTGGCGCAGACCCCCATGCCGTTCTTGAAGGACGGTTTTGGCCTCCGCATCATTAGGGACCCCCGAAGCAATTATGAGTTTAGAGAGGAAGGCCCCGACAAGTACGGCCTATATGAGGGTGAAGAAAAGGTCGACGACCTCTACTTTCCTAAGTCTAAGGATTGGTCGGACGACCCTGACAGGGAACCCAGAACCAGCGCCGGGACGCCGGTAACGAGCCTGGTTCGCATGAAACGTCGCTGCTGGCAAATAGTCCCGGTGCGATTCTGCGAATACTTCACCACGGGAGACGAGTGCAAGTTCTGCAACTTGAACGCCACTTACGACGACGCCGCCAGCGCCTTTGGCGTTCGTCATGCCAAAACTATCAATCTCGATGACACGGTCGAGGCTTTCAAGATAATCGCTTCCAGTATGCCGCCACTTATCGAAGGACGTCTGGTCATGGGCGGCTTTTCCGACAGCGACAAAGAGATGAAGGTCCATCTCGGGTTCATCGAGCAGTTAGCGAAAGCGACTTCCTACATGCCAAATCACGGCATCAGCACTCAGCCCCCGACCAGAGCAACGCTGCAAAGGCTGAAGGACGCGGGCATCAGCACGATCAATATGAACATGGAGGTTTGGGACCGCCGTCTGTTCGAAGAGATATGTCCCGGCAAGGCCAGCTACAGAGGCTATGACCACTATTTGGAGACCTTTCAGGACGCGGTAGAGGTGTTCGGTTGGGGTTCCGTCGGGACCAATCTCATTGGGGGCGTCACCCTCTTGCCGATCGATGGGCATCGGACGTGGCAAGAGGCCCGGGACTCCACCATTGAGGGCGTGCAGTGGCTCATCAAGCACGGCGTGCTTCCCTTCATCGAGACCATCGTGTTGGGAGCAGGTTCGCCATATGGAAATGACCAGGCAGGCAATAGGCCGAAGCTGCCACCCACTGACCTCTTTCTGGATGTGGCAATGGCCCATCACCAGGCCTGCAAGGAATATGGCATGTATGAGAGAATGAACCGGCTGCTCTGGTGCCCCCTCGACTGCGCTCACGCCGGATATGTGGGACAACTGGGGATGGTGGAAGTGGCCGGCGACATCGGCAAGTGGGCAGCCACTTGCGTGCCAGAAGATGGGAATTGGATCGGTCGCTTTATCGAGTCCTTCAAAGCGCCGGCCAAAACCCTGCAATCCTAGGTGGTTATGAGTAATCAGCTTTCAGCGTAGACACGCAATTGGGAGGTGTACTGATGAGTCGTGTTGACGAGCTACAGAGAGTGTATCCGAATGTCCCCCGGGACATTATTATAGCCCGGGATATACACAGGCATGGTATTAGGCCTACTGAGGTACTTGACAGGATATGTGGCTACGGCCGAGGCGGCATCGGCGGTCTGTATCAGAGCCGTGACGTTGGCGTGACCCTCCAGGACCTGGCGAAAAAGAACCCCGGCTCAGCAAAGTCGGGTTTGGTCCTGGCCACCCCTCTACCGTATTTCAAGAGCGGCCTTAGCGGCCGGATTATCAGAAACCAGATGAGTTCGTATGAGTTTGGCGAAGTAGGTCCTGGCCAATACGCCCTGTACGAGGGGGAAGAGAAAGTTGAAGACATCTACTTCCCGACGGCCGAGAATTGGTCAAAAGACCTCGAAAAGGAACCGAGGACCAGCCGGGGCACGCCGGTGACAAGCCTCGTCAACATCAGGCGCCGATGTTTCAACGTTATTCCGGTGCGGCACTGCGAGTATTTCAACACCGGAGACCAGTGCAAGTTTTGTAACCTCAACGCAACCTACGAAGACGCTGCCAAAGCGGGCGGGTTTCAGCACAATGCCACGATCAATCTGGAGGACACGATCGAGGCCTACAGGATCATCACGTCAATGATGCCGCCACTAGTCGAGGGCCGTCTGGTCATGGGTGGCTTTGCCGACAGTGACCTGGAAGCCAGGATACATTTGAAGTTTATCGAAGAACTGGCGCGGGCAACTACTTACCTGCCCAACAATAGTATAAGCACCCAGCCAATGTCGAGGCCGATGATGCAAAGGCTCAAGGACGCCGGGATAAGTTCTATCAGTATGAACATCGAGGTGTGGGACCGTCAACTGTTTGAAGAGGTTTGTCCCGGCAAGGCTCTGAATAGAGGATATGACCGCTATCTCGAGGCCTTTCACAACGCAGTAGACATTTTTGGCTGGGGTTCGGTGGGAACCAATCAACCCGGTGGCGTCACCTTGATGCCCGAGAACGGGCATCTGACATGGCAAGAAGCGCGCGATTCCCAAATCGAGGGGATTCGCTGGCAGATCAAGAACGGCGTCTTTCCCATGCTCGAAACCCTGGTGTTGGGCGTGGGCTCGATATACGGTGATGATCCTGCCAATCAGGCGAAGCTTCCGCCTACGGACTACTATCTGGACATAGCCATAGCCCATCACGAGGCGTGCAAAGAATTCGACATGTATCAGAGAATGAACAGGCTGCTATACTGTCCATTGGACTGCCCGCCTTTCGCCTATTGTGGACAGCTTGGTATGGTTGAGGAAGCAGGAGATGTTGGCAAGTGGGCTGCGACATGCGTCCCCGATGATGCAAATTGGATCGCGCGCTTCATGGAGTCATTTGAGGCGTCGACAAAAGCGCCCTAGGGTCCAGTATTAAACCTGCCTTGCGAATCATGGCCAGTGTACCTGCACACACCTTGATAGCAACTGGGCTTCTACAATGACATGATGGCAGGGTCCAGGTCAGAAGAGGTAGCGAGGGCTCTATTGGCGAGAACAATTGCCATTGCAGGGTCGAGGGTCGACACCGGCTTGCAGCGAGACCACAACGAAGATAATCTGGGTTGCCGCCAGTCGACAAACGATGACGAGGCGCTTGCCCGGGGAGACCTCTTCGTCGTCGCTGACGGGATGGGTGGCCATGCCGCCGGCGAGGTTGCCTCGGAGATCGCCGTCGATACGATCATCGCTTCGTACTACGCCAGCGTGTTAGACGGCGTCGCGACCATGCTGACGAATTCCATCAAACTGGCCAATCAACTCATCTACGATCGAGCCGCCGGGAATGACGCTCTCAGGGGCATGGGCACTACTTGCGTTTGCTGCGTCATTCACGGTGACACGCTTTATACCGCCCATGTCGGCGATAGCAGGGTTTACCTGTGTAGGGACGGGGGTCTGACAAGGATCACTACGGATCATAGCTGGGTCGAGGAGCAGGTGAAGCAGGGTATCCTCAGCGCGGAGGAGACCAGAATTCATCCAATGAGAAACGTCATTACACGAGCCCTCGGCAGCGCCCAAGATGTCGAAGTTGACCTCTCCGTGCGAGATGTCCAGGAGGACGACATTCTGCTCATGTGCTCGGACGGGCTGACGACGGCGGTGACGGACGAGGCAATTGCGACAGTCCTTGCCACGATTGTCGGGCCCCAGGCCATCGTTGACGCCTTGGTGGACCTGGCAAATAGTGCTGGCGGTCCCGACAACATCGGCATCATAGCCGTTTGCCTCGAGAAGGTAGTTTCTATAACTGGCGATGATGGAGGCGAGTCTCCCACA
>JAUSEJ010000282.1 GCA_030650265.1 Dehalococcoidia bacterium
GCCTTCCTGTCGGTGGCCTCGGTATGGAGAGTGAGATTGGGCTTGTAGGAAAGAGCCGCCCCCACTTTCTCGACAAACTCCAGATGGATCTTTGACTCCTTCACGGCATCGGTGAAGCCGCCCATCTCGAAGCGGCCTTCCACGTAGTGCGTTTGGTTACCGAGGAGCTGGTAGGCCTCGATAGTATCCTGCAAGTTTACCGTCACCGAGCGGCCGAGACCGACGGAGCGGGAATCCTCCTGCGTCGAGTTGAAGTTGCAGAACTTGCACTCATCGCCGGTAGCAAAATACTCGCAGTACCTCACGGGGAATATGAAAAAGCAGACGCGATTGGTTGTAACAACACTCGATACTCGCGTCCCCTTGCTGGTTACGAGTTCGTCCGTATTGCCCCTCTTGCGGGGAACGTAGTGGATATCCTGAACCTTCTCATCGCCTTGATAGAAAGCAAGCTGTCCATTGCTTTGTTCCCGGACCTCGTAAGCGCTCTTGGAGTTCCTCTGGAGCACGACACTCATGCCCCTGTTCATGAAAACCTGACCGGGCCGCAGTAGCATGTCGCCCTTGGCTCGCCAGGGCCTCTTCTCGAGAACCTGCTTTAGGGTAACGTCATGGTCGTAAGATTGGTAGCTGCCGCCGGCAGGCGCCCACTCGCTGGCCTTGTCGAGGTCGTCTGTGTCCGCCACGCCACAGTTCAGGATCTCCCATTTGATGATGATCTCGCGGGGAATTGTCGGGTATTTCTTCTGCAGTTCGTCGATGCGGGACATTGCTCTCACTCCTTTCTTTGATGGCCCAAATGAAGAAAATGGCAGGGCAAAGGGCTCCATCGCCCTCTACCCTGTCCAATTATCCCGATTTGGTCTTGGTTATATTACGCCTACTTCCCGTGGGTGATAGTCTCAAACGCCGCCGCAAAGCCAGTCATACCTTTGATTGGCTTCAATTCGCCAACCTTCGGGCCGACCGCTAGAAGCGTCTGCATATCCAGATAGCCAAAGTCCCAGTAGCTGTTCTTCGCCAATACGGCGGCCTGCAGGGCCGTCTTCTTCTTCTCCGCCAGGTCCAAGGTCAGCGGCACTTTGTCGATTAAGGCATCCAGTGTCTTGTCATTGGTATTCATAAGGCCGCCTTTGGTGGAGTGGTATCCTATCGTCATCTTCTCGAAATTGAAAACGCCACCACCGGTTATTGCGGTCCGAACCGTGTCATACATCTGAGCGGTTGGCTTTGGCCTAACATAATTGTTAAGGGCCGCCTGCTCAATCGCTTCACTGGTGGCCTTGATTCCCACTTTCCCGTAGTAGCCGACCAGAGCCTGGTTTAGAGTGGTCAGAATACTGCCTGCCCCAATGTCCCAGACCTTCAAGGGGAAGCCACTGGGATAGCCCGCCTCGGTCATCAGCTTCTTCGCCCCTTCCGGATCAAACGGGTCTGGCGAAAGCTGGGTGGCGTCCCAGAAATAAGCAGTTGGCAAGGCGTAGAACATCGTCGATGGCACCGCAAAGCCACCGTATAGTTTATCGCCCAACTCTTTCCGGTCAACGGCCAGCGAAAGAGCCTTGCGGTTTTTTATATTGCCTAGTGCGTACTTTTCGGGCGCCGCCATGTCAAAGTAGGACCCGCCGTAGTACTGGGCCCCACCGGCGAATGGCTGCATGCGGAGGCCAGCAGCTTTCAGCGTTGCGGCTGAATCGGGCGAGATCTCGGCGATGTCCAGTTCCCCCGTCTTCAACATGGCAACTTTCGTGCCTTCTTCAAGAACATTCACAAGCGTGATATTCTTGAATTTCGGCACTGCTCGCCAGTGCGTATCCATCGCCTCGAGCTCCAGGCGGTTGCCGACCTCCCATTTTACGACCTTGAAGGGTCCGCTTCCCATCGGATGGGCCGCGAAGTAGTCGTTGCCGTTGGCTTCAATGTACTTCTTGGGCAATACGGCCGTCGCACCGGAATAGTCGGCAAATCCGTTTAGCAGTTCAAACAGCGGCTGCTTCAGCCGGATAACCACGGTGTAGTCATCTTTTAGATCTACGCCGGCGATGGCGGCACGCCAGGTGGCGGCATCCTGATGATTAGCCTTGGGATCCATGATCCTCTCGAGGCTGAACTTCACATCAGCGCCGGTGAGGTCAGTGCCGTCCTGGAACTTGACGCCCTTCCGGATGAAAAAGGTGTGGCTCAAGCCATCGGTGGCAATCTCCCATCGCTCGGCGATCCCTGGCCTCGCCACCGCGTCTGGAGTCAGCTCGACTAAAGCGTCATAGATCTCCATTGCCATGGTCTGGAGCGTATTGGGGGTATTGACCATCGGATCAAGCCCACCATTCCGGAAATTCACAGCGATCGTCAAACTGCCACTAGGCCCACTCGGCGCCGTTGGCGTGGTAGGCGTGGTCGAGTCGTTCGAACAAGCTGACAGCAGTGGTACGCCGATCATCATGATCACAAGGACGAGCCCAAAGAATCGCCTTGCGACCAAACCCTTTCTCAGTGATGCCTTAGACCCGGCAAACTCTCCTCCACGCAGAGGAAATACGCGTCTTTGCGTCATACTTCAACTTCCTTTCCAAATTTAGATATATCTCCATAACTATTC
>JAUSEJ010000288.1 GCA_030650265.1 Dehalococcoidia bacterium
ACCTTCAAGGACGACGCGGCGCTGACCGCCCATGCCCAATTCTATCATAGGGTCTACGGGGCCGGCGGCCGGTCCGAGCGGGTCAATGTTTCCTTCGAGGAAGTCAAACGACGATTTCAGTCGTTCAGTCCCGACCCCGACGGCGAGAAGTTGCTGCAGAGGATGTCTGTCGCGGGCATCGACGTCACTGTGATGTGCGCGATGGACAACATAGACCAAACTCCTGCCGACGGCGAGGCCTTAAAGTTGAATCGATCGCTGGCCGAGTTTGCCGAACGTACTAAAGGCAAGGTCCTCCCCCTGGCAGGAATCGACCCCCGGCGCAGGGAGGCTCCGGCCCTCTATCGGCGTTGCATCGAGGAATACGGCATGCGGGGTCTGAAATGGCACGCGGACTACGGTTTTTACCCCAACAGCGAGGAGGCCTACGCCCTGCTAAAGGTGGCCGAGCAACTGGGAATGCCTCTGCTGACCCACACCGGTCCACTGCCAGGGTTTGCCAGCGGCCTTAAGCCACGCTCCAAATATGTCGATGTGGGTCTCCTAGACGAGGTTGCTCAGGATTTCCCCAATCTCAAGATCATTGCGGCCCATATGGGGCGCTTCGAGTGGCGCCGGTGGGCGCAGATGGCCCAGTACCGGCCAAACCTCTACGGCGACCTTGCGATGTGGCAGGTTTGGGCCGTGGTCAACTACGAGCGCTTCTGCCGTGACCTCCGCGAGATTCTGGACATTGCTGGAACCGAGAGTGTGTTGTTTGGCACCGATGCCTGCAGCTTTTCGGCTTTAGTGCCCAACGAGCAATTTGTTCAGATCCTGCGAGACCTGCCCCGGAAGGCGCCGTCGGGCATCAAGTTTACAGAGGAAGAAGTAGCGGCGATCCTTGGTGGCAACGCCCAAAAGGTCTTCGGGCTTTGAGTTGAACTCAACCTTTGGAGGAATAGCCGTGGCTGGAGAAGAAGCGGCATTAGCGCCATTTCGCGTGCTCGACCTATCAGACGAGAACGGCCAAATGTGCGGCAAGATCCTCGCCGAGCTTGGCGCCGACGTGATCAAGGTGGAGCCGCCAGGAGGAGATCGAGTGAGGTCGGTCGGGCCTTTCTATCACGACGAGCCTCACTCGGATAAAAGTCTGCTCTGGTTCGCCCTCAATAGGAGCAAGCGAGGCATAACGCTGAATCTCGAGACGACCGATGGTCGGGAGATCTTCCGCCGGCTGGTTAGGACCGCTGATTTCGTAATCGAAACCTTCGCGCCAGGCCATTTGGATAGTCTCGGGCTTGGCTATGAGGCACTCAGCGAGTTGAATCCACGCCTGATCTTGACCTCAATCACGCCGTTCGGTCAAAGTGGCCCATACAAGAATTACAAAGCATCGGACATAGTATCCATGGCCATGGGGGGTTTGATGAGCCTCTGCGGCGACGAGGACCGCCCGCCACTACGCTTCAGCATCCCCCAATCTATGTACCATGCCGGGTCACAAGCTGCGGCTGGCACTATGATCGCCCACTACTTCAGAGAGATGACCGGGGAAGGGCAGCAGGTCGACGTGTCGATTCAGGAATGCCTGACCCTCGCAACCTACCACAGTCAGCAGTTCTGGAACATGCATCGCATCGTCCGTAAACGCCATGCGACGGGATGGGATCAGGGACCACCCATAGGCTTTGTGGAATTTCAGTTCCCCTGCAGGGAGGGTCATATTGCCGGCTCTGCCGGGGGACCTTCCTCGCCACCTCTGCTCAAGTGGCTAGCCGACGAAGGACTGGACGAAGAAATCGGTGACTCGCTCAAGAAGCGCGATTGGACCAAATTGGATTCCCGGTATTTCGAGCCTGAAGATCGGCGCCAACTTGACAACGCCGTCAAGCGCTTGGCAATTAGCCGTAGCGCCGACGAGTTATATGAGGGCGCTCTGCAGCGCCGCGTCTTCTGGTTCAAAGTGAATACGCCGAAGGGCATTGTAGAGAGCCCCCAACTGGCGGCGAGAGAATACTTCGTGTCTCTCGAACATCCGGAGCTGGGTGATAGCATTACCTATCCCGGCGTACCCGTCAGGCTGTCCGAGACGTCCTGGCAAATCGGTGATCGCGCCCCGTTGATCGGCGAACACAACTTCGCCGTCCTGCACGAAGAACTGCGGATTTCCGAACAAGACCTCACGGTCCTCAAAGCCCATGGCGTGATCTAGAACCCAGAGGGAAAAAATAGGTAATACCCAGAAACGCCGTCACGCTTCTGGGGCATGACAAGCCTCGGTCATTGGTGTAATATAAACTTGCCACCGAACCGACTAAAAGGAGGAGCACTAGGAATGGCTGACGATGAGATAGAAAGCAAATGGCAAACGGAATCGGGGATACCTTTGAAGAACGTCTACCGTCCGGAGGACTTGGCCGGGCTAGAATATGACCGGGACCTCGGGGACCCTGTGTTTGTCAACTGAATAGTTGACCAGCGCGATAGCCTAATAGTTGACCACCTTCTTTAGTCGCTACGCCTGGCTGCCAGGACTGAGAGGAAGGT
>JAUSEJ010000292.1 GCA_030650265.1 Dehalococcoidia bacterium
TGCGCTCATTGGTGGGCCAATTCAGATCGTCGCCACCGTAGCCGTTGTGGCGGTTTTCGGTTCATTTCTTGCCCTTCCCATCGCCCAGGCCATCTTCTTGGGGGGTCTCGTTGCCCTGAGCAGCACCCTGGTGGTGTTGAAGACGCTGATGGACAGAGGCGAGCTCGATTCGCTGCATGGCCGGGTCCTGATAGGTCTGCTCATCGTCCAGGATCTAGCAGTTGTCCCCCTTATGATCATCCTTCCAGCCCTGGCAACACCGCAAGATAACTTTATTGTTTCCGTCGGCAAATCCATACTGCAGGCCGCAGTCGTATTGGGCACCGTGCTGGTCATTGGCTCGCGGGTAATCCCCAGACTGATGAGCAAGATCGCCGAGACGCGCTCTGCCGAGTTGTTCCTCCTCACCGTCATAGTACTCTGCCTCGGCGCCGCCTTTGGCCTGTCTTTCTTGGGCCTTCCTCTGGCAATCGGCGCCTTCATTGCCGGCCTCACCATAAGCGAATCGTCGTTTAGCCAACAGGCGCTGGCCGATATTATTCCGCTGCGGAATACCTTTGCCGCTCTCTTCTTCGCCTCGATCGGCATGTTGACCGATCCGCGTTTCGTCTCCGACAACTTTTCCCTGATTCTGCTTCTGGTGGCTGTCATCACCTTCGGAAAATGGCTCATAGCCATGCTGGTCACTCTGGCTTGCCGCTATTCTGTGAAAACATCGTTCCTTGTGGGGTTAGGGATGATCCAGATCGGAGAGTTCAGTTTCGTAATGGCTAGAGAGGGAGTCAATCTTGGCGCCATTCCCGAGTATCTCTACTCGCTCACCATGGCGGCCGCCATAATCACCATCGTGCTGACCCCCTCCGCTCTCTCGGCAGGACCGCCCATCTACCTTTACTTGAGTCGCACTCGTCTCGGTCGCTCCCTGCTTCAAGTCAGACCGGAGCCAACGCTGCCCGTACGGGGCATGAAATTGGTTAACCACGTGGTCATCTGTGGCTTCGGTCGGATAGGGAGAGAGCTGGCCAGTGTGCTTGATCGCCGTGAGTTTGCCTACTTCGTTGTCGACTACGATCCTCACACAATTGTGGAACTAAGGAAGAGAGGTATTCCCTGCATATATGGAGATGCGGCGAATCCCGAGGTACTCAGGCATGTTCAGTTGGAAAAGGCAAGGGTGCTAGTGGTGACCATGGGGGATTCCATCAGCGCCAGGCAAGCCGTTAGCAATGCCGCAGTGATCAATCCCAAGCTAGATATTGTAACTCGCGTCCAGAGCGAGGCTGACCTGGACTTCTTTCGGAACGCGCCCGCCCGTGAGTTTGTCAATCCGGAATTCGAGGCCAGCCTGGAGATCATTCGCCACACCCTCCATCGCTTTGGAGTAACCAGTCAGGAGATACAGTATCAGCTTAACACTATGAGGGAACAGTATTATGCTGCCCGCCCTAAGGAGGAATAGTAGGGGGAGGTTCTTCAGCGCCAACAAAGTAAACGCTGCGGGGTCACGTGTGGTTCCCCGACGTGCTATAATGAAGCATCGTCACAGTAAATATTGCACCGCTCAATGCTTCGACTGCTGTGCAGCCAGAATGGTGTCTGGAAGGAGAAAACATGGCTCGTGTAAAAGCAAATCACGCCCATACTCTAGCAAATCGATCAGCTTCACATACTCAGTCAAGAATCAGTCGTTCGAGCGACAATTTGGAATCTACTGATGTCGATGAACTGAAGCCTGGCACCAGGGTTCGCTTACGTGCCCCAGACCCTCTGCTGGAATTGACCTTCGACACAGGTACGATTGTGGAACCGTCTGAGTGGGATTTCTACTACATTATCAAGCTTGATGGGCCAGCACTCTACCACCACCAGCCTGACAGCATTGAGGAGACCCATGTGATTTGCGAGGCCGTCGAGAATCTAGAGATTCTTGAACCGAGGTAGCGGATGCGTATACCGCCTTTTGCGGTTGGCAGGAACTGGCGTAGGCGATCAAGTAAGGCTTTTCCTGCCATCAATCGAGTTGTATGGTATGACCCTATAGATCGGTTCGAATACGAACCCTGTCGCTTGAACCCTGCCAGACAATCATGGCATCAAATCGACCCCCGACATCGCCTCTACCGTGATATTGACTCTCATTCAGGCATCCCTTTGAGTGGCAGTGAAGGTCAGTGGCGTCCGTTACACTAGTCTGGCAACATGTTCGTATGTGTGTTGCTTCGAGGTTGTTTTTCCGAGAAAGGAACAACCAGTTGCCAAATGCGATAATAGGAACTTTGGTCAACTGCCTTAATGACTTGCTAATAGAGGAGTACGGGCGCCGTGAGTGGCGGCCTCATCGTGATCCGCTATCTGAACTTGTGCTGACCATTCTTTCGCAGCATACTTCAGATATTAACTCCGGGCGCGCCTTTGAGAAACTGGTCGAGCGCTTTGGCAATTGGGACCAGGTCAGGGACGCTGACCCTCTGGAG
>JAUSEJ010000303.1 GCA_030650265.1 Dehalococcoidia bacterium
AGTGGCTCGACGACAACAGTGTCAAGATGATTAACGGCTTCAACGTCGTGCCAAAATTCAAGAAGAACCCTGGAATGATCTGGCGCGGCGCGCCCAAGTACGGCCAGGACACTGACGACATCTTGGCAGAGTTTAACCACACCCCTGAGGAGATAAAGGCCTTCTACGAGCAGGGGGTGGTCAAAAAGATCGATCAAAACCTTTGCTCAGGCTTAGGGGCATTGCGTTGCCAGTGGCCTGAATGTGCGGCCTCATCATTGCCTCCGAGGATGCCAGCTTCCAGAATCCTGAAGTCCGCTTGAGTCCAGCCACAGCCGAGATCCTGATCGAGCCGCGGGAGATGGGTGTTCGGCAGGTCAAGGCGTTCCTCTTCCCTCGGCGATGCCATCAATGCCCACGAGGCATGAGTGAGGAAGTGGTAAGGGCGCTTAACGAGAAAGGGTGCTGTACTAGATTGTGCAATGGGCCAAGGAAATCGGCCTGGTGAACGCGGTCTATCCGACCGCCGAGCTCATGCCCCGCACGCTGGAACTCGCCCAGTTAATCGTCGCCAACCCGCCCCTCGCCGTGAGATATTTGAAACAAGGGCTTAATCTTAGTCTAGACTCGAGCTACCGCGACATAAGACTGTTCGAGCGCTGGGCCATGGCCTCCTGCCGCCAGAGCGAGGACTACAAAGAGGCCGTTCGCTCCTTCGTCGAGAAGCGGCCGACGGTGTTCATGGGGAGATAGAGAGTCCGGGCTTCCACCAAACCAGAGCCGATCGCATGCCATCCGGCCAATAATAAAGTCCGTCTTTGAGGACTAGCTTCTGTTCTAGGAGAGCGCGAATCTCAGCGTCGAAGCGATGGTCGTCGCCGAGCCGCAGATGGTCTCTGGCCCGGCCGAGGGCGGCTTCCAGGCTACGGTTGGTCCAGGGCTTGAGGCGAGGCTCGATCATGACGCTTGCATGAATGCCGGCGCTGAGCAGGGCGTTGTAGGCGACGATGAAGTTGGGGCTGTCGTGCCACTGGCCGCGCACGAGGAGATTGGCCTCGCCAAGGACGCCGTCATGGCTCGGCACCCGCATCACCAGAAAACACATTTCCCGGGCGGCCCGCTCCATCTTGCGCACGAAGTCGAGAAGGTCAGGGCTGGCGTACATGGCGTGGGAGCAGACGACGAAATCGTGAGGCTCCACTTCGACCTCTTCCCAACGTCCGCGAATGATCTCGACATTAGTCAAAGCTCCTGCTGCCAGGTTGGCATCGAGAAACGAAGACATGGTCGGCGATGGCTCGATGGCCGTTACCCGCCGGGCGTTCTTCGCCAGAGGGATGGTCCAACCGCCGGTGCCAGCGCCCACGTCCAGCACCGTCGACCAGGTATGCACCCGGGACAGTACGAATTCGCGCAGAGGGTCGGGCAAACTCAGCTTCTTCTTCACAGAGGCGTCGAACTTCTGCCCCCGACCCAGCCACTCATCTGTCTGCCGGCCATCCTTCGCTCGTTCAGCTTTCTGGAAAGTCGTGGCCAGTTCTCGCCAGAATTCAAGCCAGTCAGTTTGCATTGGACCTCCGCTAGTTAAAGTGATGATTGGGGTCTGGAGTTGAGGCTTTAGCCGGACCCTCGGAGAACCACCGGCTATAGCCTCAACTCCAAAGGGTATCGGTTCCAACGTGGCGGAACACTATCCGGCAATAGTAGCTTCTGGTGGCAATGAAACACGCAGCTTCGCCCGGCGCATGATCTCTCTGGCGGCGACGAGCCCGGAAGCAGACGCCTGAATGAGGCCGCGGGTCACCCCGGCGCCATCGCCAATGGCGAACAGGTTGCCGATCTTTGTCTCTAGCTTCTCGGTAAGTTCCAACCGCACGGAGTAAAACTTCACCTCAACCCCGTAAAGGAGGGTGTGCCTGGAATGGACGCCTGGCATGATCTTGTCGAGAGCCTCGAGCATCTCAATTATTGCGGTGACATAGCGGTACGGTAGAACAAAGCTCAGATCGCCCGGAGTGGCGCCTTTCAAGCTAGGTATGACAAGGCCGCGATTGATGCGCTCGACGGTTGAACGGTGTCCCGAGAGCAAATCACCGAGGCGCTGCACGATCACCCCACCGCCCAGAATATTGGCAAGACGGGCGATGTAGCGACCGTAGGCGATAGGCTCCTTGAACGGCTCCGTAAAGTTTGTGGAGACGAGAAGGGCAAAATTCGTGTTCTCGGTCTGCCTCTCAGCGTAGCTATGGCCGTTGACCGTCACCACCGGGTCGTTGCCGCCCGTGTATTCGGTGGTCACCTCGCCGTGAGGGGAGACGCAGAAGGTGCGAATCCGGTCGTCGAAGGCCTTGGTATATAGCTCAAGCTTGGGCTCGTAGAGGACGCTGGTAACCTCCTCCATGACCACTGCCGGGAGTTCGACCCTGACACCCAGGTCAACCGGGTTGGTCCGCATAGGTATTCCCAG
>JAUSEJ010000305.1 GCA_030650265.1 Dehalococcoidia bacterium
CCCCCTCGCCAACGGTGCGGGAGACGCCTTTGTCGCGGCCGTGTTCGATACAGCCGGACCCGTGACCAGGCCTTGATCTGTTGCAATTGATGCCTTCAGACAACTCCGCTTCCGGGCCCGTAGTCATCGGGCCTGACGTAACGATTCGAGATGCCAGGGAAACCACCAAGAAATGAATCTAGCCAGCATCGCCATCGACGTTATCCTCCCCGTGATTCTGATGGCTTCCGCCGGGTTCGCTCTTGAGAAGTGGCAGGCTGTCAGCAACCGCCAAATCGCCAAGATCACCTTGTATGTCTTTAGCCCCTGCCTGGTCTTCGCCTCGCTGGCCAAGAGTACGGTCAGCGCGGGCGAGATGGGGCAGATCGCCCTGTTCGCCATTTGCTCTATGGCCGTGCTGGGATTAGTCGCCTCGCTCACAGCGAGACTAGGCCGCTACGACCGCTCATCGGAGAGCGCTCATCTGCTGAGTACGCTCTTCATGAACTCAGGCAATTATGGACTGCCGGTGATCCTGCTGGCCTTCGGGCAGAACGGCCTCGAACGCGCCGTCATCTTCATGGTCGCTCAATCTATGTTGGTAAACACGGTCGCTGTCTATATCGCAGCGCGGAGCAACCTGGGAACGGGCGCGGCGCTGCTCAGCGCCCTAAAGATGCCGCAGGTATACGCTGCGGCGCTGGGATTGGGGATGCACTTCGGCGGGATTGCGGTGCCAACACAGCTCTACACAGCGACTAAGATGCTGGGCGACGCGGCCATTCCGGCGATGGTGCTGGTACTCGGGATACAACTGGCGAACAGCGCGCACATAACCAACCTCGGGCGCGTTGGACTGGCCAGCCTTACACGGCTGGGAGTCGCGCCGGTGATCGCCCTATTGCTGGCGCCTGTGATCGGTCTCGAAGGGCTAACCGCCAAAGTGATCATCGTCGAGGCGGCGATGCCCACAGCCGTCGCGGCGCTGGTACTGGCCATCGAATTCGATGCCAAGCCGGAGTTCGTTTCCAGCACTGTTTTGGTTTCGACCATAGCCAGTGTGGGAACACTGAGCCTTCTGCTGATGTTCCTGACGGGGACATAGACAGGGAAAAGCCCGTCCTCGCTCCTATTGGGCGCGTTCATGGGTGGAGATGACTCGCCCGCCTTACACGATCTCGGATTGTTCACGCAAGACATCACTTTGAGCAAGAGGCGTACTCATGAAGAGGACCCCCGGTTTTCGGTTTGGAACAACGTGGAAGATGATCGTTGCGATTCTCGGCTATGGCTCCATTGCTTCCTTCATCTTCCTCTGCACCTTTCTGACGATCTTTCCGCCAGCCACGCCCGGACCATTGACCAAAACTGTTTTCACTTCCAGTCCGTTTTCCACCAAATCCCCCATAACTACGGCGACTACCGGTGCAACACAGTCTACTGGCATGCCGGTGAGCAGCGGCACAACAATACCCGCAAGTACTTCATCTGCTCTTGCTTTAGGTGATCCGCCCCCGATATCGACGAAGGTTCCCTCGCCCACCGAGCAAGCACGGCCTACGGTGGCGCCGACGACCGAAGTTGCTGCAACTGCAATTCGATCAACCCCTCCAAGCGTTGCTAATCTGAGCCCGACAGTCGTCCCGTTCCAAGCCGAATCGCCTCCGAATCGCCCCAGCCCAACGATAGCCATTCAGCCTACACCAGCACCGGCAGGACCATTATCTGTACCAGTTTTGGCTGAGGAGGTGGTTCGTGGCGATCCCGCCCGGCCTTGGGTGAGCCTGGTATTCAATGCCGGTGCAGGCTTCGAACCTGCTACCGCGATTCTCGACACGCTCCAAGACAAGCAGGTACATACGACGTTCTTCCTGATGGGCTGGTGGGCAGAGAGACAGCCGGAGCTTGTCAGAGAGATCGCGGCCGGCGGACACGAAGTTGCAAGCCACGGGCATGCGGTGTTCGACCTTACACAAGTCTCGGATGAGGCAGTGATCGCCGATCTCGAAAAGGCGGACGGAATAATCAAGGCCAACACGGGCAGGTCGACCAGGCCGCTCTGGAGCCCGTCGGCCGGATACCGTGACGAACGAGTCCGCCGCCTTGCTTCTGAGCTTGGCTACCGTCCGATCTATTGGACCTTGGACTCGGGCGACTGGACAGTGGACGCCAGCGCCGAAGAGGTGCTCCAGCGCGTGACCACCGGCGTTGTAAATGGCGCAATCATCGTGATGCACTTCGACAGTTCGCGTACTGCCAGCTCGATTGCGCCGGTCCTTCCCGCCATAATCGACTCCTTGCAGGCTCAGGGATATACCCTAGTCACCGTCATCGAGCTAATCACGGGACAACTGCTTGAACGGAGGTAGGGATTCGCCTCTCAAAGAAAGTCATACGAAGGCCTCTCTATACGTCCCTGCTTCGTCATCAGCCACCGGGTCAAGGACGACGAAAATGGCTGCATGATTGGTTTGTATGGGGCTTGACCGCGAGAATTTGCTGGCGTTCGATCTTGATTTCTGTGCAGATCTGTGCTATTCTGTGCAGAATCTAGAATATAGCCCTTGGGAGGGGTGACTCGCGAAAGCCGAAGA
>JAUSEJ010000313.1 GCA_030650265.1 Dehalococcoidia bacterium
GCTCGGCCAACAGGTGTAGTACATAGGCGGAAAGGAGACCGCCGCCCTTGCTCATCATGGCCGCGATGAAAGGATTGGCATCCCCATCCCCCTCGGCCCAGTTCTGAAAACGGCGGCTACCAAATAACCAGTGATCGCGCACGCCTGCCGGTCGATGATGCCGGTCGTGGTGCTCCTGATGTTTTCCTTTCCATTCGGCGCGGACTCCCTTCCAGGCCTCATCGGCATGGTGGTGGGCATCGTGGGCAAATCCCTGACTGAGGCGACGGGCCTCTTCGCCGACCTCCCGGCCAAATTCACCAGCCTTGGCCGCCAGGTTTTGCACGAAAGCCTCGAAGTTCTCCCGTTTTAGAGTATCGTTCTCGGCCACGCCCTCCTGCCAGGTTGTGCGGAAAGCTTCCCGCATTTCGTCTCTTGCCCTTCGCCATGCCTCGCGAATCTGTATCCGCTGCTCTCTTTCGTCCAGGTTCGGCTCCATGTTCATCGATCCTTTCGCAATATTGGTATCGTAATCAAGTATATTGATATCAATATAGCGTATTCGGCACGATCTGTCAATGCCTATCTGGCTATTTCGGGGTGCTATACGTGAAAGACCGCTCAATCTTTGGGCAACCGTGTCGATGATTGAACTAATGCAGTTCGGCGAGGTAGGCAGGAGCCGGGCGTTAGAGATCGTCTACAGTTCGGTTCGTGACCGCGCCTGATGTTGGAGCTAGTCATTGGAGCGTAGCCTGTTTTGTGGTGATGGGCTGACGTTGGGTGCGTTGTCGGCGAGACAGACAGTCACAAAATCTTAGGACCAGTACAGCAAACGCTGCATGTTTGAAGAGGAGAAGAGAATGAAGTTCGGAGTTCAGACAAAGCTGTGCGCCGGTTTCGGGACAATGCTACTGCTTCTAGCCGCAGTCAGTTACATCGGCTGGAGCAACACGATGAGCTTTTATTCAGGTTTCGAGGGTCTGTTTGTTTCCCGGTTACAGCCGGCGGTTCGACTGGCCGAAACGGAAAAGGGACTCTACGAATTGCGCCTGGCCGGTCTAAAGTACGATCGGTTGGATGCAGAAGGTCGGACCAATCTCAAAATTAGTGATGAAAAATGGTTGAAGCCAATAGACGAGAACATGAAAAGCTTTGGCGCGAGAAAGCTGATGCCCGAGGAGCAGCAGTGGTTCAAGGTTTGGAACACGACTTATCCCGCCTATCTCCTGGCGCGGCAGAAATCCTTTGGTCTATTTGACCAGGGCAAGAATGACGAGGGCGCCTCAGTTCGTGACGGCGAGGCGGACCTGCAAATCGGCAAGGCCCTTGAGGCAGTCGACAAGCTCCGAGAAGTGCAGGTCGTGACGGGAGCAGCCAAGAACCGTGAGGTGTCATCTACCGCGGGTACCTCCATGTCGGTGCAGCTCGGAGTCATCATTATCGCCATACTGGCAGGTGCGTCTCTGGCATTCTTCCTATCGCGGGGCATCGCCAATGGTCTCGCTGCCCTATTGGCTACTGCCAACACGATCGTCAATACGGATTTAGCCGCTCTGGCCGAAGACGCCAAAGCCATCGCTGGGGGTGACTTGACGAGGAGCATGACTATAACGGCGGTGGAGGTTCAGGTCAAGGCGAAGGATGAGGTCGGGGATCTTGCCAGAACCTTCAACTCGATGATAGTGAAACTAAGGGAAGCCGGTATTGCCTTCAGCCAGATGACTGAGGGACTGCGTGATATTGTGGGGAGTGTTGCAGCCACTACAGAGCGTCTGGTTTCGTCGAGTGGTCAGCTCTCTCAGACGGCGCATCAGGCAACAGCGGCCACGATGCAGATATCTATCACCATTCAGCAGGTGGCCAAAGGTGCTAAATCCCAATCGGCAGCAGCCCAGGGAGCGGCGGACTCAATTCAGCAACTTACCTTGGCCATCGATCAGATTGCTAAAGGCGCGCAGGAGCAGTCCCAGGCCGTTCAGGATACCTCGTCTACCGTGATGAAGATGTCCACGGCCATCAAAATGGTCTCCGATACCTCTCAGACCGTTGCTTCCTCAGCCAGCAAGGCGCAGGAAGCGGCCAATGGCGGGGCGCTTGCCGTGAATCACACCATCGAGGGAATGAGCAGTATTCGCGATAAGGTCACCGTCTCGGCTAAGAAGGTGAAAGAGCTGGGCGACCACTCGGAGCAGATCGGCCGGATAGCCGAGACCATCGATGAAATAGCCGGACAGACCAACCTCCTGGCTCTAAATGCCGCCATTGAGGCGGCGCGAGCGGGCCAGCACGGCAAAGGCTTTGCGGTGGTGGCGGACGAGGTGAGGAGGCTGGCGGAGCGAGCGGCAAGAGCCACAAGGAGATATCCCAGATCAATCGCACCGTGCAAAAAGGAACGAATGAGGCTGTAGAGGCGATGGGAGAGGTAGCGAAAGAGGTTGAAGCTGGCTCGATGCAATCGAGAGAAGCTGGTCAGGCCCTAAAAGACATTCTACAAGCAGTACAGGAGACAGCGGACAAGATGAATGACATCTCCCGCGCTGTGAAGGAAATGAATCACCTGTCTTCGGAAGTAGTGAGGTCAGTGGAATCCGTGTCCGCCGTAGTAGAGGAGAACACGGCAGCCACCGAGGAGATGGCCGCTGGCGCCGGCGAACTTGCGCAGGCGATCGACGGTGTGGCCAGAGTGAGCGATGACAGCGCGTCCGCTATCGAGGAGGTGTCGGCGGGTACTGAGGAGATGTCGGCGCAGGTTGAGCAGGTTGTGGGCTCGGCGGATTCGCTGTTGCAGATAGCGGACGAACTACGTCAGGTAATGTCTCGGTTCAAGTTAGGCGATGAAGCGGCGGAGGTTGATGTCGTCCATCGCCGGCGTGGGACAGACTGGACCAAAGTCGGGTCGCCAGCGAAGGGGGCCACTAGAGTGGCCAAGCTCAGGTTAATGTAGCCGGTTTGACATTTGCAGGGGGACCTGTCGCGACCCCCGTCCTAATAATTGGATATGCACCAATAAGTATGGAGGAACGAAGATGTCAGTTGTTGTTGTGCAGGAAACGGGTTCTTTGGGTAAGCCAAAGCAAGGGGACGCTGCATTCGGGGATGAGCAGTTCGTGGTGTTCAATCTGGGCGAGGAGCAGTTTGGCGTGAATATCACCAAGGTGCAGGAGATTATTCGCTGGCAGAAAGTGACGAAGGTGGCGAATGCCCCCGAGTATGTGGAAGGG
>JAUSEJ010000331.1 GCA_030650265.1 Dehalococcoidia bacterium
GGCCCGTCTGTTTCGGGCAATCTCTTACGCCGAGCGGGTGCATGCCAAGAATCATTTTGAAGTACTGGGTGGTGTTCGAAGCACTATCGAGAATCTCCAAACAGCCATCGATGGCGAGAACTTCGAGGTTGAGGAGATGTACCCGGCCTATTTCGAGGAAGCCAAGTTTCAGGGAGAGAAGGAAGCCTTGCGGAGCATACTGTACGCAAGGACGGCCGAGAAGATTCATTCTGCACTCTATCAGGAGGCCAAGACGGCTGTGAGCGGTGGGTCAGACCCCGAGATAGGTAGCGTTCATATCTGTAGCGTATGCGGTCACACCGTAGTCGGTGACGCCCCCGACAAGTGTCCTGTCTGTGCTCAGCCCTCTTCTGCTTTCAAGAAGTTCTAATTTCGTAGGAGAAGCAAGAATGCCGAAGGGAAATGCGGAACTAATTGCTGCGCTAAACAAGGACCTGGCCGACGAACTGGGGGCAATCCTCCAGTATATGTGGCATCACGTCATGGGCGCCGGCTTCGACAGCCCCGCGGTTACGGCTCAGATGCGCCTTACGGCCATGGACGAGATGAGGCATGCCGAGATGATTGCCGATCGCCTCGACTATCTCGGGGGAGTGCCGATAACGCAGCCAAGCGCCGTCAGTTTAGGAGGCAACCTCGTTAAGATGGTGTAAGATGATCTAGCTGGCGAGAACAGAGCGATCGCCCAGTATAGATCCCACATCAAGTTGGCCAACGATCTCGGCGATTCGACCACTCGCTTGATGCTGGAGACTATTCTAACCGACGAGGAGCGTCACGCCCACACGTGGGAGACCTTCCTGGAAAAGAAGACATGACAAGGCGGGCGAAGGAGATATCGCCATGGTCAAACACCTCATAATTGGCTCCGGTCCCGCCGGATTGCGGGCGGCGGAGGAGATTCGCAGCCTCTCGAAGGATGACGAGATCGTCATTGTCACGGGAGACTCCCGTCCGCCCTATTATCGCTACTATCTCCCAGACGTGGTGGCCGGTACCAAAGACGAGGACAAACTGCCAATTCATCCGCCGGAGTTTTACGATGAGCAGAGGATCGGTCTTGTCCTTGGCAAAGAGGTAATATCCCTCAAGAGCAAAGATAAGAGCGTCGGGCTTGCCGATGGCTCCCGTCTGACCTACGATAGGCTTCTCATTTCCACCGGCAGCTTTCCCAGACCTGGCGCCTGGCCGGGGGCCGATCTCGATGGCGTGGTCTATCTCCGCCATTGGGACGAAATG
>JAUSEJ010000340.1 GCA_030650265.1 Dehalococcoidia bacterium
TTCTTTTGCCCGCCTTCGCAGACTTGCGGGGGGCAATAGCTGGGAGTATCGATCAATGTCTGTTTCGACTCGCAATCCGCTCCGTATTGCAGGGGCCGTCACTTTCTCGGGCGGTCCGAACACGAACCAAGTAGCCGTCACGACGGGTGGCTCAATTTGCGTTTCTATCTACTCGGGGGGTCTCATCAACTTTGGTTCCGGTTCGACTAACCTCCGTCCGGTTGTCCATTCGGGTGGTCATGCGGTTTACTGGAGCGGTCCGGGCCGGCTCAATTACGTCATTCCCCACCAGGCCATCTCAGGCGTTCAGGGACAGGTTTATGATTCCGCCGCTGTGGCTGCCTCGGGTGTCGGTACTACGACTGCGGCTATCCTGGCAATCATTCCAACGATGCTTTCAACGCTCGTGGGGCAGGCGAGTCCCTTCCCGATCCATTCCCCATTGCCTTTCAGTTCGGGTCTGGCCATCGATCTGGCGTCGGGTGCCCCCGGCGTTACGCTCAACTTCACTCCTGAAGTTAACCCGGCCATTGGTTGATCGTCCCTTATCTGCGTCCCTGCCTGCTTCGCCGTAAGGCCCCAGACAGGGTGATCGATGAATTAGGCGGCCCTGGGATTTGAAGTTCGTCTCCTTATTCAATCTTGGGGCCGCCCCCCTTTCTTATGGAACAAGTCTCCATACCATCCGCTGATCTCATCCGTCCGGGGAGAGTTGATTACAAGCTCCTGGGTCCGCACAAGCACGGATGTTTGATGGCGGTTCTCCCGTCGGTTCTGCGGAAGCTTATTACGGACTGGGCAATTGAGACTATCCTTGATTGTCACTTAGGGGAGGGGGGCAGGGAGCCCGATCCTCACATCACCATCAAATATGGCTTTACGGATGACGATGCAATCGATCAGCTTCGGGGCTTGCTCGTTCGAAATGGCCCTTTCCGTATTAGTCTTGGTCGCTTCGGTGTCTTCAAGTCCGGCTATGGTAAATGGAAGAATGATGATGGAGATGTGCTTTATGTTGAGGTAGAGAGCCCCGATCTAGTTGAGTTGAACCGGGCCGCGTCGGCGTTGCCTAATGATGATAAACATCCCGATTATCAACCTCATATCACCGTGGCTTATCTGTCCTCGTCTGAACTAGCTGACTACTACACTTCCCTGTCTGCTCCATTCCTGGAGGCTCAGGCGGTAGTGGAAGAGGTCGAATGGTCCCCTGGCGACGGTTCTCATGAAATGATTCCCTTGTCGTTCTTGGGGCGGGCTGTCAAAGGTACGACTCCTTGGCTCGTTAAGGGCGAGGGAACTTGTGAACAGGGACAGACGGCTGCTCAGACTGGATGCACGCCAGCGAATGGAGAGGCCAGTCAGGGAGTCCAGGACGAGGAGCCGAAGGACCCCGAATCTAGGGCTGCTCTCATCCTTAAGGCCGTTGTTCCGGAGCGGGTCCGGGCTTTTGTCGTTAAGGTCAAGGACGCTGCCCTTCAAAAGCTCTATGATCGTTATGGGGAGAGGACCGCCAAGGCCATCATCGCGGCAGCCGCTCTATCCGTGGCCATCCCATTACCAGGGACGCAGCCCGCTGCTATAGCTGTGAGTTTGATTGTGGCGGAGGCTCTGCGGGCGATAAGAAAGATGAGGGGGAAATCGTTTAAGTGGCAA
>JAUSEJ010000345.1 GCA_030650265.1 Dehalococcoidia bacterium
GGTGGCGGACGGCGTAAGATCGGCCCGGCGGACTATCAGGCGAGGGGCGTGCTCTATCTGCCCGAGGCGGCGCGCTTCTCGGCGCTGATTACCCTGCCGGAAGGGGCCAACATCGGCGCGGCCATCAACGACGCCATGCGCGCCATCGAGGCAGAGAACGCCGACCTCAAGGACGTGCTGCCCAAGACCTACAATCGTTTTGAGAACGCCCTTCTCAAGGAATTGCTCAAGACCATGAACTCCGTTCCCATGGACATTGAGGGGGACGCCTTCGGCAAGATCTACGAATACTTCCTCGGCCACTTCGCCATGAGCGAAGGCCAGAAGGGCGGCGAGTTCTTCACCCCCACCGCTATCGTCAAGCTTCTTGTCAGCATCATTCAGCCATTCCATGGACGCATTTTTGACATTGCCTCCGGTTCCTGTGGCATGTTTGTGCAGAGCGCCCACTTTGTCGAGGAACACAAAAAGAACCCCGGCGCTGAACTGAGCATTTACGGACAGGAAAAGGTGGCCGAGACCGTGAGGCTGGGAAAGATGAACCTCGCCGTGCATGGACTTGCCGGCGACATCCGGCAGGGCAACGCCTACTACGAAGACCTGCACAAATCCACCGGCAAGTTCGATTTTGTCATGGCCAATCCACCCTTCAACGTGGACCGGGTGGACAAGGACCGGCTCAAGGACGACCCGCGCTTTCCCTTCGGCCTGCCCCGCGCCGACAACGCCAACTACCTCTGGATTCAGCTTTTCTACAGCGCTCTAAATGACACCGGCCGCGCCGGGTTCGTCATGGCTAACTCCGCCTCCGACGCCCGTGGTTCGGAACTGGACATTCGCAAGCAAATCATCGAAGCCCATGCCGTGGATGTGATGGTGTCCGTCGGCTCCAACTTCTTCTATACGGTGACCCTGCCCTGCACCCTCTGGTTCTTCGATAAGGGCAAACGCAACACCAAGCGCGCCGACAAAGTTCTTTTTATTGATGCCCGCCACCTCTACCGCCAGATTGACCGCGCCCACCGCGACTGGACCCCGGCGCAGATCGAGTATTTAGCCAACATCGCCCGGCTCTACCGGGGCGAGACTCCCGAGAACCTGCACGACAGCGCCGGCCTGCTAACCGAACAATTCGGCAAGAAACCCAAATACGCCGATGTAGCCGGGCTGTGCAAGGTGGCGACGCTGGCTGAGATCGAAGCCCAGGGCTGGAGCCTCAACCCCGGTCGCTATGTGGGCGTTACCGCCCGCGCCGAGGAAGACTTCGACTTCAAGGAACGGCTGGAGGAGCAGAACGAGGAACTGGAAACCCTCAACGCCGAGGCCCGGGAACTGGAAGAGCGGATCGCAGAGAATGTGGCGATAATTATGGAGGCTTCATGAGTTTCTGGCAACAAGCAGTAAAACTGGAAGAGATTTGTGCTCAAATAACCGATGGCAAGCACGGAGATTGCCAAAATGAGGATCACTCGGGTTTCTACTTTATAAGCTGCAAGGATGTTGCTGGCGGTAAGATAAATTACAACAACGCTCGTCAAATTACCGAGGCTGACTTCATTGACACTCACCGACGAACGAGGCTCGAACCATCGGACATATTGATCACGAATAGCGGTACTATAGGGCGGATGGCAATTGCGCCCAATCATGACCTGACCCATCGAACGACATTCCAAAAGAGCGTGGCCATTCTCAAACCAATTCCCAACAAAGTTGAGGTGAGATTTCTATATTACCGCCTACAAGCTGACATGCGACGATTAACTGAGTTTGCAGGAGGGACCGCACAGAAGAATCTGCTTCTTCGCGACTTGAGAGC
>JAUSEJ010000348.1 GCA_030650265.1 Dehalococcoidia bacterium
GCCTCAAGTTGCTGGGCTTCAAGCTCGGTCGCCTGAAGACCGGAACGCCGCCGAGGGTGGATGCCCGGACCATCGATTTCGCCAAGACAGAGATACAGCCCGGGAGCGACTGCCCGCTCTACTTCAGCCTCTCTTCTTTCCGGCGCAACAAGGAACAGGGTGGCGCGGTGACGGCTGCGGCCTTCTCCGGGGCTCCCAATCCGGTATACCCGGATCCAAGCCTTGACTCCTGGCGTCCCCAACTTCCGTGCTACCTCGTCCATACTAACCAGACAACGCACGAGATCATCCGGGCCAATCTCCACCGATCGCCCCTGTTTAATGGCCTCATTCAGGGAATCGGACCGCGCTATTGTCCATCCATCGAGGACAAAGTGGTCAGATTTGCCGACAAAGCCAGCCATAGCCTCTTTCTTGAACCGGAAGGCTGGGATACGAACGAGGTTTACGTTCAGGGAGCGAACACTAGCTTGCCAGAGGACGTCCAGTTGGCGATGCTGCGGACTATTCCGGCCCTGGAGAGGGCGGAGATAATACGGGTTGGCTACGCCGTGGAGTATGATTACGTCCCGCCTAACCAGACACTGGCCACACTGGAATCCAAACTTGTGCCCGGTCTATTCTTTGCCGGTCAGATCAACGGCACATCTGGCTACGAGGAGGCTGCTGCACAGGGCCTTGTCGCTGGCATAAACGCCGCTCGTCGGGTTCAGGGGAAGGAGCAACTGATCCTTCGCCGCGATCAGGCCTACATTGGCGTGATGATCGACGATCTGGTTACGCGCGAGATAAATGAGCCTTACCGCCTGTTGACATCGCGGGCGGAATACCGGCTGCTGTTGCGCCAGGATAACGCCGACCTCCGTCTGGCCTCCATTGGGCATGAAATGGGTCTTGTCGATCGAGAGACATTGGAAGAAGTTGAAGCCAAACGGCGCAAGATCGCCGAGGTTCTGGTGCGCTTGAAGGCCGTATACTACAACGCCGGCGACCGGTTCGCGGATCGGGCGGCAGAGTTGGGCATGAATCCGATTGGCCGGACAATGACGGCGGCCGAGGTGCTGCGTCGCACGGAGATAACCTATGCTGATTTGCCCAAACTCGATAGCCGTCATCCCGTATTGGCACCCGAGGTTGCCGAGCAGGTGGAGATTGAGGCCAAGTACGAAGGCTACATCAACAGGCAGAGCACGGATGTCGAACGGGTTCGCAAGCTGGAGGAGCGGCGAATTCCGGCCGAAATG
>JAUSEJ010000351.1 GCA_030650265.1 Dehalococcoidia bacterium
ATTTGGTTTTCCGCAACAACCTGATCAAGGCACGGAGGGGTCAGTCCTGCTGCGATCATCCCGGAGAACCGGGCTGTTGAGAGGTGGTCCAACCATCTCCTCGTCGAGGAGACAGCGAATAGGCTTGGTTTGGCAATGTCACATGGCGGAGATCGTAGGAAACTGTCGTGTGGGGCCGCCTCGGGATAAATCCCAAGGCTAATAGCTAAAGCACGCTCAAGCGTGCTGGGTTGCCGCGATATGCGCTTCTCAGCCTGCTTCTAGCAGGCTTCTGTTTTTAGCCTGCGGATTGATCCGCAGGGTTTCCGGCAATGCAAGTTCGCCAGTTCAAAAAGGAAATGGAGATATGGCTGGAATCCGTGTCGGTCTGTGTTCATGGACCGATCCCCAACTCCTCCAGGCGGGAACGTTCTACCCGGCAGCGGCGACCGACGCCGAGAGCAGATTGAGATTCTATTCCAAACAATTCCCGGTGGTCGAAGTGGACAGTTCGTACTACGCCCTGCCATCGGCGGCTACGGCCAGTCTCTGGGCGGAGAGAACGCCCGAGGACTTCGTCTTTCACCTCAAGGCTTTCTCTCTGTTCACCAACCATCCAACCAAATTGTCGGCGCTGCCGCGCGACATTCGAGGATTGCTGGGACCGCTGCCTGATGGAAAGACAAACCTCTACTATAGGGACGTCCCGGAGGAATTGCGAGCGGAACTTTGGCGGCGGTACGTCAACGCTCTGGCGCCGCTACGCCAAGCCAACAAGATGGGAAGGGTGTTGCTCCAGTTTCCCCCATGGTTCTATCCTTCGCGGGAAAGCGAGGACCATATTCTTACCTGTGTCGACAGGCTGAAGCCGCTTTCATGTTCTGTGGAGTTCAGGCAGCGCTCGTGGTTGAGCGAGAAACACAGCGTGGATACGATTGCATTCCTTCGTGAGCACAACCTCACCTTCGTCTGCGTGGATGAGCCGCAGGGCTTCCGGTCGAGCGTGCCTCCCGTGGTGGCGGCGACTTCAGACCTGGCGATCGTGCGCTTTCACGGCCGCAACGCAGATACCTGGGAAAAGAAGGGATTGACGACCGCCGAGCGCTTCAACTGGAACTACTCGGTAGACG
>JAUSEJ010000371.1 GCA_030650265.1 Dehalococcoidia bacterium
GAAGGCGGTCAACCAAGTCAACACGATCATGGTGGCCTCCTAGGCAATTAGTGCGTCCGAAATCGTGGGGCTGGCCGAAGACGGCAAGAGTAGTTCACTGTTCCCCATATCTGCGAAGAAACGATAAAAAAGTACTTGCCAGGTGTCCAAGGTCCCCGCCGCTCCTCGACTGTTCGTGATAACCACCGTTCCCAAGTCCCCGACCTCGAACGGAATAGAACCGGCATGTACCGCCACATAAGGCCCAGACGTGTAAGCCTGAGTCATTGTTCCTAGCGAAGCCTTGTCGAAGTACACGCTTCGTGCGTTCGTTAAGGCGGTGCTTAATCTCATCCGCAAATAGATGGTAGCCGGTAAGATGGAGGGCGTCCGAAAGACCCCCGTCTTACTGGCATAGTTCGTAGTCAGGGTCGTCAAGTCAATCGTGAAGCTGTTGGCGACCCCATTCTCGTCATTGATGATTGAACTACCGTCGAACAAGTCCACCGTCAAAACACCAGCAGCCGGAGCTACACCATCCCGACGGGAGAAGACGTTGAAGCTGTACTGAGTCGCCGCCGACAAGGTGCCGGAAGTCCCAGTCGAAATATCGAACTGCTGACGGATCTGGGTCAGGGTCGCCCCGTCCCCTAGGATACGAACCGCAGCCGCCCCATCAAAAACCAGGGAGGATTCTTTGAAGATGTCCGTTCCGGCTGTCCCAACGACCAAGCTCCAGTTGTCCGGGACGTTGGACGTGAAAGCATCGAACCCCGAGTTCGTTAGTTTGTTTCCAGCGGCGTTATCGGAGTTACCGTCAATAGCATTGAGGGCCGTGCTGGCATTTGACCCCAAGGGCCAGTTGAAAGCGAAGACGTTGGACTCCCGACCGGTCCCAGAAATTGAGAAACCCTCATTACCCGCATTAGCCCCGCCCGCGTAGGAGTCGCTGGAACAGACCAGGCGGAAAGTCTCGGCGAAAGAGTTCTCCAAGACCAGCCCGTCTAAGGGCCGGTTGACAGAGGTATTGATGATTCCGTTCCCTGTGCCTGTGAAAGCGGTTGGGGTTGCCGCCACGGTCATGGCCAGAACGGAAGCCCCTGCTGCCTTCATTTGCCGGATGACTTCCTTGAGGGAGGCGAGGGTCGTCTGGCTCTGGAGGGTCTGGGACAGGAGGGGGTTGTCCCGGAACACCATGCGATTGATCGTGGTTGCGGCGATGGTTTGGGAGAAGGTGCCAACATTACCTGCCGAGTTGAGGAGGCTGATGTACTGAGAACCCATCATGGCCTGAATGTCGGATTCCGCATTGAACTCGGACACTACCCCGGTTGAGGTGTTGGTCATGTTCGAGAACTGGGAATCCTGATAGGACCGCATCTGCTCTATAAGGGCACCAATGGCACCTAGACGGTTAAAAAGATTGCCAGTTGCTGAGGCGAAGCTAAGGGCCATAACTTTACTCCCTGATCTCGATTAATCCGTCCACTACTGACCCCGTGACCACCCGCCGTTGAATACCAGTCGAGTCGAGCCACGGAGGTTTCGGATATTCCACATCGTCAAACACATCATCCGACGGGCTCTTTTGTCCGTAGACATAAGTTCCAGTAATCCGATAAAGGGGGGATACTCCATCCGGTCCTACGACTACGTTCCGGACCTCTATGATACGATCGAGCAGAACCCAATTCTGGTCCGCCAGGGCAGTCGGCTTGGGGACTTCCGGTTGGCTCCCGAGTCGAGCGGCGGTCCAGTCGGCGATCCAAAGTAAAGTATCAGAGGCCAACTTGAAGAAGGCTGCCTTATTCCCCTGGAATCCCCCCGGACTCGTGATACCCGCCATGTAGACATGCCCGTCATTCTCGTAACGATGAATGATCCGGTAGTCAGTGAACACGCCAGCGGCTTCAATGGCCTCGATGAAATTGGCGGAGTTGCCATCGGCGGGCACGGGGGAGACGACCACCTGAGCATCCGAGATGGGGTAGGTAGAAGCAACTGGATTATCGAGGGCGATTGGAAGGGTCATGTTTCTAAGTCTCCTGGTCCACGCCGGCTCGTCCGACTTCGATACCCGCCGACAGCTGGGCACCGTCGGCTACTCGGGTCGCAACCAGGCTCGGGTCGTAGTAGGCCGCCGCCTGAAGCAGGAATGACGCGGTTCCACCAATCGGATATAGCGGTTGGGGAGCTGGCCCTCCGGCCCCCGGATCAGAGTAGGGAGTAGTTGTGATCGTCTCTCTGATGCCTTCGAGCCCCCGGAATTGGATTTTGCTCGCCGGGAACAACACCTTAATCCGACAATCGACCCAGTTTTCGTACATCCCGACGGAGAGCGTTGTAAACTGGATGATACCCCTTTTATCCGCCGGCCCGACTAGGGGACCTCCGGCCAACTTCAGCTTCGTCGAGCAAACCGAGACGGCGGTATCAACGAGCTGGGCCTGGTCCACGGTCTTGCTCCCCTTCAGCTTGACGTGGACCTCCCCGTATCTCATAGCGTCGCACATCGTGCTGCTCTCGATGTACTCCCCTATCGCCTCGTAAGCCGGAAAGGGGGGTAATTTGAAAACTTCTTGATCCTCCACCCGATACATGAGTGAGAGCCCACTCGGGTCTACGGTATACTTAGATGATTTTCGCAGGAATCCGGGGGGGAGACCAACTGCTGCCATCTGAGTGCGGACTTGATCGGCAATCTTTCCCTCATTGTTGTCTGAACGAATGACGAACTTGCCTTCTCGAATCCGGGTCGAGTAGTTGCAATTGTCGATCTCGATACTCTCCGACCAGCGGTTATAGAGGGTATTGTTCCCGACGCGGTTTGTAACGATAAGGTCTTGATTGGCCGCCGGGGTGACTAAGTTATTTTCCCAATAGTGGGCGATCACATGCCAAAGAATCAGGAAGTTCGTTGTATTCAGCTGCGTAATCGAGCAGAATTGGGGCCGGGGACCATTCTGAGCGTCCACCGTTCCTTTGTTCCCTCCAGCCGCCGTCGCTTGGGGAATCAACTCTACCCCGTTCATTTGTACGGATAAAGTCCGGCGAGGTTGCATCAAGGATTGATAGACCGCCCGCATGATGACTGCCGCGTTGTCCGTTTTCCCTACTAAGCTCGGTAAGAGCAGAGGAAGGTAATCAGCATTGACGATCGCCTCCACTTGGATGTCAAACTTTGTGCAGAACCAATCCGTATCACTCTCATCGTACTTCGATTCCTGACGAAATTGAGTCGTGTAGGCGTAGGGTAGAAAAATTCCGTTGTAAGAGATAGCCGACATCTAGAACCTCCTCGGTCTGCCGAATGCCGCTGGGTTCTCACGCTCTCTCTTTTCCCCCGTCGCTCCCATCCATTCACCCAGACCCATTTCTCCCTGTCCACCCCCGGTAAGCTTATTAGCAAGGACGCCCATCCCTGTATTCAACTTATCCAAAGCCTTTCCGAGTCCAGTTACGTCCTTACCGAATTTTACAATTGAGGATACCCCGAAAGACAATCCAGCTGAAGTCAAGTTCTTCATCTGTCCCCAAGTATCTTCAAATAGACTCAGCTCCTTATTCATCCGATGCTTCTGCTGGGCTTGAAGCTCAGCGGTCGCAGCTCTTCGTTCACCCCGTTCCTTACTCAGCTCGATGTCCCGGACCATCTGTCTCGCTCCAACAGCGGACATAGAAGCGGAGAACTCGGCGAACTTAAGGTTGCCCTGATGGATCTGCTCATTCCATTTCTTAAGCTTGTCCACTGATTTGATGACCGTCTCACCCAACTTCAGGAAGGCCGAGATAGGCTTGCCGACGGCGGGGATATGTTTTGTGGCCTCCGCTCCTCCACCCATAAGATCCCCGATACCGCCTAACTCAGATTCGTTCTGGAGGGCCTTCACTCCATAACCAGCTGTGGCTTGGGCTCCACCCAGAAAGCCCCCACGCTTCCGTCCCGCTCCGATCATCTTCCTTTCTGGATCATTAATAGTTTCCAACCCGCCCCGGGCATAGTCGAAGGGAGCAGCCGCATACTCGCCGAAAGACTTTTGTTTCTTCTTCTTGGGTCGGGGAGGCGGCGGAGGTGGATCAGGGGGCATCAACGTCGCCCCCGGTGCCCCGCCAGGGAGTGCCGATATCTTAGGCATCCCTGGTTTAGTTAGCCTCGAAACAGGCGGGGGGGAGGCGGAACTCCCGCCTGCACCCCCCGCCGAGAGGAGGGAACCCATACTGGACGCCCCGCCGCCCTTAGCTCCACTTTTGTTCAAAATCGAGAGGAGCTTGTTCAGTGTTTTAGGATCAATCGCCACTAACTTGCTCCCTAGAAGCGGCGTCGTGCCGGGCCTTTAGAACCTTAGCTTCCGTGTCCCCGTCCGCTTGGGCGTCCCAATACTCGCTGCCCGGGATTATGGAACCATAGGCGACTTGCACCCCGAAGGCCACGGCCCCGGCTCGTTGGAAATAGGTTCGCCTCCGACAGAGCCAGAGTCCGTAGAATTCAGTGTATGTTGGTCGTCCGCCGAAGAACCGTTCAAGCCCCCCATAGGCGTCGATAATGTCGGCGAGGGGGGCGAATCTTTTTTTAGGATGTCACTGTATTCCAGGAAGTGATAGAGGAGATCTTCGATTTCTGAATCGGTAAGACCACCATCATCGAAATTCTTTACATCGAAAATCCACCGCATGAGGCCAACGGCCCTTTGGTGGGCCGGGATAGTATCTTTGTCCCCGAGAAGCTGAGAAGTGGCCACCTTGAGATCGGTGGACAGCTCTGGCCAAACTTGCCGTTGCTTTTTGAATAGGACCAAGGGATCGGCTTGCCTGGTTGTCTTACCATCAAAGTAACAATAGATCAACCGCTCCCCCGGATTATAGATCGCCACGCCTTGAAAGTTA
>JAUSEJ010000372.1 GCA_030650265.1 Dehalococcoidia bacterium
TCTTCGCCTCTAATGCGTGATGTGGCCAAGAAGGAACTCGAGGACGGCATTATCGTCCATCGCAAGATCGTCAACGTTTCTTCGGTCAACGCCTGGGGGCAGGCCGGCCAGATCAACTATTCAGCGGCGAAGATGGGCATACTCGGTCTGACCAAGGCCGTGGCGAAAGAGTGGGCTTCGTTTAACATCCATTGCAATGCGGTTTGTTTCGGTGGCGTTGAGACTCGATTGACTGGCTCCAAGGAGACAGGCGAAACAGTGTTGGGATACGCCGTTGGCCTTCCTCAGGCCATGCTGGACGCTCGACGAGCGGCGAACCCGGCCGGGCGCAGAGCCACAGTGCGCGAGGCGGCATCGGGCATTTTCTATCTGGCCTCACCGCTTTCTAATTACGTTAGTGGTGACGTCATCAAAGTTGATAACGGCTCCCACATGTAGGGAGTCGAAGATCTTCTCGTTCTTCTGGGTTGCTGGCTAGGGCATCAGCTTCTACCGGAGCAAGTCTCCGGGGGGCTGATGCCTATTTGGGTTGGCGTTTCGAGGACATACCTGGACACTTTTATACAGTCAGGCTGTCTTTTGATTACTCGCCTCACCCGTATTGTCTTGGGTCTGTATAAATGAGCCAAGGAGATGCGAACATGGACTTTACCCTGCCCGAGGAGCTTCGACTGTTGAGGACGACTTTACGCCGGTTCGTCGAACAGGAGTTGCTTCCGCTGGAAAACGAATACATGCACAGGGAAGGCGGGCTGCCGCCGGCGATAAAGGAACCGCTGGAACAGAAAGTCAAAGATATGGGGCTTTGGGCCTATTCCGCGCCGGTCGAGCTTGGTGGAGCAGGACTGGGCCTTCTCGCCACCTGCGTGGTGATTGAGGAGATGTCAAGGGTTACGATTGGTGATGATTTGTTCGGGCCGAATGTGCCCAACCTGACGATTCTCGCCAACAACTGCAACGCGGAGCAGAGAGAGAAATACCTGGACCCCTGTATAAGGGGCGAAAAGAGAAGTTGTTTCGCTCTCACCGAGCCAGGTGCGGGAAGCGATGCCGCCGCCATCCAAACTATGGCCGTTCGAAACGGGGATAACTATGTTCTCAATGGCACCAAGGTATTCATAAGCCACGTCCAAAAGGCAGACTTCGCTCTGGTCTTCGCCGTCACGGACAGGGAGAAACGGGCGAGAGGCGGCATTACCTGTTTTATTGTCGACAGAGGCACACCGGGCTTCGAGTTGACCCGGGTTATAGAGACTATGGGCGATGGCCGTCCCTGCGAGATTGTTTTCCAGGACTGTGTCGTGCCTGCCAGCAATGTGCTGGGACAGGTGGGACTGGGGTTTCGTGTCGCTCAAGGGCGCATGGGCTGGCGGCGAGTCGAAATAGCGGCGGAGTGCATCGGCGCCGCCGAAAGGAGCTTGAAGCTGATGACTGACTACGCCAACCAGCGAGTCACTTTTGGCGAGACTCTGGCCAGTCGACAGGCCGTGCAGTGGATGATCGCCGATTCAGCGGTCGAGATTCACGCCACCCGTTTGATGACCTACGACGCCGCCAGCAAATGGGACGAGGGCAAGGAGATCCGGCAAGAAGCCTCGATGGCCAAGCTGTATGCCTCCGAGATGGCAGGCCGGGTGGTGGACCGGGCCTTGCAAGTACACGGCGGCCTCGGCTACACCAGGGACCTGCCTATCGAGAAGATGTACCGGAATCTCCGCGTGAAGCGAATCATCGAAGGGGCCTCCGAGATCCATCGATTTGTCATCGCGAGGAACGTTCTTAGTGGACTCTGGCCGGTGGGGTAAGCTGCCACTGTATCCCTTCAACGGAGACATCACAGGTATTTGTTATCACGGATTCGATGACCTTTTATCTGAAACAGATAGGGCCGATCGGTCAGTGTTGTTATATATGGTGGCTGGCGCCTGGAGAAGTATTGACCTGAGCCGCCTGATACTGTAGTATAGGTTTAGGTCGTTCAGTCGGTATGAGAGCCTGCTGTGGCGGCGCGAAAGACCAGCGTCAGTGACGACCAGTAATTGTTGCTATTCCGTATTTCGGTCGAAGTTGACCTCCCTGTATCCTCTACGTCAGAGCAATGAGTCAGAGACGACTCCAACGTGACTTCAAGTTTGAGAATCTGCAATGGCTATCGTCAAAGGGAGACCAGTCGCGACAGTGTCTTGTTTGATTCGATCGCAAAAACACAGGGAGGGAAAAGCAATGACTAGTATCGACGTGTGGCAGAGGCAATACCCGAGCATCCCGCGAGAGGTGATTCTGAAATGGGCGGTCCTGAGCCGGGGCATCAAGGATACTGAGGACCTTGACAAGGTGAGCAAGTGGCAAGAGGCGGGGGAACATTGGAGTTACCAAACCTACGACCACGATAT
>JAUSEJ010000374.1 GCA_030650265.1 Dehalococcoidia bacterium
GCTTCGCCGTGGGGGGAGGCTGCGACCTCGCCGCGTCTTGCGACCTGCGCCTCGCCGCCGCAGATGCCAGACTGGGCATGACGCCAGCCAAAGCTGGGGGTGATGTACACCTACGACGGCATCCAGCGCTTTATCGACCTTGTGGGCGTGGGTGGAGCCAAGGAGATATTCTTCACCGGCAGCTTGGTCGACGCCCGGCGGGCCAAGGAGATGGGTCTCGTCAATCGTATAGCGCCGGCCGCAGAGCTCGCCTCCATGACCTACGCCGTCGCTCAGGAAATCGCGGCGGATGCCCCGCTTTCGGTCAGCGGGATGGAGGCCACCATAAACAAGCTCACGGGCTTTCGCCGACTGACCGCCGACGAGGAAGCCGAGCTCGCTTCGCTCGTCATGAAATGTGCGTCGAGCGAGGATCTTAAGGAGGGACAGCAGGCCTTCCTCGAGAAGCGTAGGCCAAACTTCCGCGGCCGCTGAGAACTGTATTCTCACCACGGAGACACGGAGGCACGGAGTTTTCTATGGTCGTATATAGCGAATGTTTTCCGGTCTGTGCGGACTGCGCCACGAATAAGAATCAAAAAAGGAGCCGCGAGTTTCCCTCCGTGTCTCCGTGCCTCCGTGGTAATAACCTGACTACGTGACTCCTGTCATCTATGAAAGGAGGAGAAGAATGAGCGTAGCAGAGATAGTCGCTCGATTTGTGGCCGAAACCGGGTTTGACGAAGTACCGGCTCAGGCCATCGAGTTTGCCAAGGGGGCTATCCGTGACTGCATTGGGGTTACCCTGGCGGCGGTGGGTGAGCCATCGAGCGCGGCTATGCTAGAACTCGTGCAGGAGTTGGGCGGCAACCCCAGTTCTAGGATTTTGGGCAGCGGAATCAAGTCGTCGCCGCGTCTCGCCGCTTTGGCCAACGGCACGATGTCGCATGCCCTCGACTACGACGACATGACCTGGACCATGCAGGGCCATCCCAGCGTGCCGGTGCTGCCGGCGGCACTGGCCCTCGGCGAATATGTGGGCGCTTCGGGACGGGATGTAGTCCTGGCTTACTTGCTAGGATACGAAGTGGAGACCAAACTGGCCCTCGCCATCGGCGAAAACTACTTCTCGCAGGGATGGCACCCGACTGCGGTTTTGGGGACCATGGGGGCGGCAGCGGCCAGCGCGAGAATTCTCGGCCTCTCCCCAACCGAGTCTTGCATGGCTCTCGGTATTGGCGCTTCTCAAGCCTCGGGACTCAGGGAGGCCTTCGGCACCGACACAAAGCCTTTTCACGCCGGACACGCCGCCAGAAGTGGGGTGATGGCTACTATGCTCGCTCGAAAGGGGCTGACCGCCAGCATAGCGAGCATAGACGGTCCCCAGGGTTTTCTTAACTCGTTCGGCGGAGGCGGCCAGGCCACCTTGGGTCCTCTCATGGAGGGGCTCGGTCGTCCTTATGATATCCTCAGACTGCGGCCGGCTATCAAGTGCTACCCTTGTTGCTACGGGACTCACCGCGGTTTGGACGCCATTCTCTACATTATTTCAAATCAGGAGATCGACCCGAATGCAGTGGACGCGGTGGTCTGCAGTGTGCCTGAAAGGGTACAGAGAAGCCTTATCCACTCCAATCCGGTCACCGGCCTCGAGGCCAAGTTCAGCCTCGGGTATACGGTAGCCGCAGCCATTGTGGATAAGGGCGTGGTGTTGCGGTCGTTCACGGATGATCAGGTCATGCGGCCGCAGGTAAGGTCTCTCATGGCCAGGGTGCGGCGGGAACTCAGACATGGAGAATCTCCCGATGACGATCCCACCATTGTTACCGTAAAACTGAAGGATGGGCGAGAATTCTCGCATTCGGTTGCGTTCCCCAGGGGAAACCCCGCCATACCTCTGACCGAAGCCGAGCTCGAGGTAAAATACTGCGATTGCGCCCGTGAGGCTCTGTCAGAGGAAGACGTCCAGCGATCATCGGAGATGCTGTCCCGGTTGGAGGAATTGACAGCCATCAGAATGCTCACCAGCATTTTGGGCAAGAGACGATAGATTTCGACTCTGAAGCAGTGCATAGGGATTTTGACAGCAAACCTCTGGCTATTTGGGCGGCCCCTCCAGCATGCCGCCCTTCTCCATGCATTCATTACGATTGTTGACTGGACTCCCCCCTTTTCCGTATACTTGGCCAATAAAGCCAGCGGGAGTCCGTCATGTGTCTTTAGACCTTAGACAAATCACCCCCCAGATCGAGGAGATGGCAGACAATCTGCGTGATACTTCGCGCCATGTTGAAGAGCAGGTTGCCAAAACCGTTGAAGTCTTTCACGACCAGGGCAGGCAGTTCGACCGGTTAAAGGCCAAAATCGTCTCGAGTAAGGGCAAAACTACCTGGCTTGTTGCTGGACTGAAGAGCGGTCTGGACCCTGTTTATGACTCACCAAAGCCATTGGGCGATTATGTGACCGTGGGCGTGGACGGCTCCCAAATTGGCGTTGACCGCCATAGCCCCGTCCAGTGCTGTCTTATCAACGTCGGCGCTTGTCTGCTTCAGTACGGCGCTCAACCGCAGGCGCGATTGGAGAGCAAGCCCGTCCTCTACTTTCGTGACGAGGACCTGTTCATCGACAGCCCGACTGCTAGTACGGTTCGTCAGCGTCTGGAGGGACCCGTTTTCGCCGCCAAGAGGGAAATCGTTGCCCTTCGGTATCTCGTTGATCTGGTGAAAGACACTGGCGATGCAGACCCGGTCCTTGCCTTGCTTGACGCTAGCCTGATCCTCTGGCAGCTTGGCGGCAAGAACATCCCCGACTTTGTGAGAGATCGGCTGGTCGGCGAAGAATTCCTGCCCTGCCTCGACGAACTGCGAGAGATTGGCGTAAATAAGCGGTTGATGTTGGCCAGTTACATCAGTTCCCCCGGATCGACGGACGTGGTTAACGCTTTGCGCGTCGGTATTTGTCCTTTCGAGCCTTCAGACTGCAACCGCCACTGCCCCCCGGCTAAGGGCAGGCAATGCAGCCAGATGGACGGTGTTCAGGATCGCGACCTTTTTGGCGTGGTGCTGGCTGAGATCGGGACGCGCTCCGAGGTTTTTGTCAGCCCCTCTTTGATTGTGCAGGATCACTACAGGGAGCATGAGGTCCATTTCTTTTACGTCAACGTTGGCCCGGAGATCGCCCGCGTGGAGGTTCCTCGATGGGTGGCTGACGACGAGGATCTTCTGAGTCTGACGCACGGGCTTGTGTTCGACCAGGCGCGCCGCGGCCATGGTTATCCCGTCGCTCTTACCGAAGCCCACGAGCAGGCAGTAGTGTCGGCGGCGGACCGGGAGAGCTTCTGGTTAATCGTGGATGCCGAACTCGGGCAGAGGCGCATAATAGGTCGATCTTCGGAGAAGAGCCGGAGCAAGATTATAAGAGGGGTGTAGATAGTGGCGAACAGAGTCGGCGAGGTAATCGAGTCAGGTACAACTGAATTCATCGCCCAATGCTACGAGCTCCACGAGGCGCCGCCCTTCGGTAGTTTGGTTAGAGTCGGCGACGGCTCGCTGGCAGTTTATGGCCTTGTGTATAATGTTACGACGGCCAGTCTAGATCCTGGACGGCGTCCCATCGCGAGAGGGAAGGACGAAGAAGACGAGGCTGCGGTATTTCGCAATAACCCTCAATTAGCGAAACTCTTTCGTACCGATTTCACCTGCCTTGTCGCCGGATATGGCATAGCCGGACAGGTCCACCATTTCCTGCCCCCAGCGCCACCGCGCGTTCACGCTTTCGTCTACGAATGTACCGTAGAGGAGGTCGCCGCCTTTACCATGTCTCTCGATTTCCTTTCATCTCTCCTATCCTCCGGCTTCTCGGGGCCGGGAGATGAATTGGCGGCTGCTTTTCTCCGCCTGGCCGGCAAGGCCAGAATAGATGACAATGGGTTTCTCGTCAGGGCGGGAAAAGAACTAGCCGTGCTGCTGTCCGGCGATCTTCGCAGACTGAACGCTATTCTGAGGAGGATGAGGCCATGAGCGAAGACGGGCAGCGCGTCGGGAAGCGGTTGGGGATGATCGTCGGCGGATCACTCATGGCAGGCATGGATCTTCGTCTGGATAGTGGCGACTCAATAGAGGAGATGGCCGTCGGTCGCTATGTAGTCATCGAGGGTCGGAAGAAGAAGTTCTTCGGCATGATCACCGATGTAACACTGGGAACGATCGATCGGCAGATTGAGATCACGCCCCCCGATATGGCCGATTCTTTCGTAGCGGCGATAATAGCCGGTGCTAGCACCTTTGGTACCGTGCACGTTGCGCCCATGCTCACAATTGGTCTTGACGCCATTAGCCTCCTCGAAGGTCCCCAACCCGTTAAGACTGTGCCCTCCCACTTCTCGGAGGTCAGGGAAGCCAGCGAAGAAGACGTGTTCACCGTGTTTGGTCAAGACGACGAAAGCCATTTCTATGTGGGAACCCCTCTGGACATGGAAACCAAAGTTTGTCTCGACCTCAAACGCTTTGGCGAACGAAGCAGCGGCATCTTCGGCAAAAGCGGCACGGGCAAGACCTTTCTCACCCGCATTCTCCTTATTGGACTGGTCCAAAAGGGAGCGGCGGCCAATCTGATCTTCGATATGCACAACGAGTATGGCTGGGAGGGAAGCTGCGAAGGCGGGCAGAGCAGTACCGTAAAGGGCCTGAAGCAGTTGTTTCCCGCCAAGGTAGCGGTGTTTACCCTGGATGAGGAAAGCTCACGGACCAGAAAGGTTCTCACGGATTTCACCGTGGAGATAGGGTATGACCAGGTCGAACCGGAGGACATCGAGATGCTCTCCGAGTTGCTGGGCCTCTCACCAAGAGCGATGGATGCTATTTATGCCATGGTGAGGAAATATGGCGCCAGCAGATGGCTCGAAACATTTCTGAGTATTGACTCAGCGGATGATAGGGATGCCCTTGCCGAATCCTTGAGTCTCCATACGTCGACCCTGCGGGCTCTTAACATGAGCCTGAGTAGACTAAGGCGACTCAAGTTCCTCGTTCCCAGATCGGTAGAGGACTCCGTCCAAATGATCCTTGGCTATCTCGATCGCGGCTTGAATGTGGTCCTCGAATTCGGCCGCTACTCGGATATTCTGGCCTATGTCCTTGTCGCCAATATTCTCACGAGACGCATACACGGAAGATACGTCGAGGCCACCGAACGGGCCATGGGTGACAGGAAACAAATGCCCCGACAGTTGGTGATAACCA
The DNA here is from genome assembly GCA_030650265.1 of Dehalococcoidia bacterium. The sequence goes on from JAUSEJ010000374.1 coordinate 5,220, forward strand.
TCGAGGAGGCGCACAAATTTCTCAATCCGGAGGTGGCGAAGCAGACCATCTTCGGCACAATCGCCCGGGAGATGCGCAAGTACAACGTCACGCTTCTCGTAGTAGACCAGCGGCCGAGCGAGATCGACGAAGAGGTGATGTCGCAGATCGGCACCCGTATCACCTGCCTCCTGGACAACGACAAGGATATCGACGCTGTCTTGACGGGAATCTCAGGGAAGAACGACCTGAAGACCGTTTTAGCCAAGCTGGAGACTAAACAGCAAGCCCTGGTTGTTGGCCACGCTGTCCCCATGCCTGTGGTCATTAGAACGCGGGACTACGGTTCCGCCGAATCCTATCGGGAATTCGGCTTTTCCTCGGCGGTCGAGCTGCGACGCCGGGCCGAAAAGGACAACGATGACCTATTCGGTGACCGGTGACAGGGAGGTGTTAAGGGTGCACCGGCAGAAACAATCCACGCAGACCGCTTCGCATGGCTCAATATGGATTGTGACGGAACTGTGGGGCAATCGGGACATGATTTCTCCCTCCAGGTGATCGCAGAGGGCATGGGCCTCCAGTACTGTGCTGGTAAGAGGCAGAACTAGATGAAGATCCAAATGGCGCTCGCTACCGGCCTTCCTCGTTCTCAGATCATGGAACCCCACCAGGTCCCCATAGTGTTCGGTGATGATGCCCATCACTTGTTCTTCTTCATCGTCTGGCAGTTTTACGTCAAGAAG
>JAUSEJ010000375.1 GCA_030650265.1 Dehalococcoidia bacterium
AGTGGCGACGAAAGCGAGGGCTGTCCGGCAGACGAGTGGCCTTGTCCTTCACGCTGAGACTCACCGTGAAATTGGGATCATCCCCGGCATTAGCGAAGAAGTCGATGAGCCTTCTAACGTATGTGTAGGTTCCTGCCTGCCTATAGAAGAAATGCCGTGCGTCGATCCCGACTCGCATTATCTTGCGCTGCCTTCGCGCGCCTGCTGTCGCCAAACTGCCTCCAGCCTGGGCGCAATTATTCGCCAATCATACAGGGAGGTTGATCTCTTTCTTGCCTTAGCCGCCAAGGTCCTGGCCAAATCCCTGTCTTTGACGAGGCGAACCACCCTGGCGGCATAGTCCGACGGCAGTTCGGCCAAAAGAAGGTGCTCGCCATCGACCACGTCGATGCCCTCGGCGCCCATTCTTGTGCTTACCACGGGAACACCGCAGGCCATCGCCTCCAACACCTTGAAGCGCACCCCGCCGCCAATGCGCATGGGAACGACGTAGACGGAAGCCCGGTGCATATAAGGGCGAACGTCTTCTACCCCGCCCACGATGTCAACGTTCCTGCCGGCGGCTTCCCGTAGGGACTTTGTCGGGTGACGCCCCACGATCTGGAGGCGCGCCCGGGGAAGTTCCCGCAACACAAGGGGGAAGACTTCCTTACAGAACCAGATCATCGCATCTACGTTGGGACGATAGTCCATCGTACCGATAAAGACAAGCGAAGGATCGGCACCAGGGGCCTCCGGGCTCGCTTGGTCATCAACCTGACCGATAGGTTGAAAGAACTCACAGTCGATGCCGTTGGATACCACTGCCACCTGAAGCGCTGGATCGAGGGATAGAATGGTCTTCTTGTCGTCCGCTGACACGGCCGTAACCGCCGATGCTTTCCGGCAGGCCTGCCGCTCGTAGCTTCGGAGTTTTCGCCACTGAACAAGGCTGTAGAAAGCCCCGGGCCATTTGATAACAGATCGCAGGTCGTTCTCAAAGGCCCGCCGCTGGAGTAGATACTCGGCATTGTGTTCGTCGAAGATGACAACCGGTGGGGGTCGCGAGCCACCGAGAATGAGGTCCATATATGGCGCCATCTCGATTCCCTCGACCTGCACAAGGTCGAACCTTTCCCGGTCCAGAAGCCATGCCAACTTATCCGAAAACTCCCGGGACCGGAGCCGGAGCGCCATGTCAGGCAATGGATCGAGTAAAGTGGAAATAAGCCGCTGAAATTTCGACCGTCCTGGCGGGGCAGGCACCTCATGGACTGATTGACATAACGAACGCAATGGGCTATCAGAGGCTATCTGCTGCCCCGGTTCGATGAAGGTTAGCAGGTGGATCTCGTGCGCCGGCGTCATACCCCGAAGGAGGTTGAAGTTACGAAGACTCGTCCCTTTGTCGGGGGGAAATGGCGATTGAGGGGTAATAAACAGAGCCTTCAAGCTATCGTCCGGCAAGAGTTACCTTTATGCTCACCAGATCTCTGGTGCTGCCGTCCTTGGGGCTAATGGAGTATACCTCTATCGTTCCTGCTTGAGCGGTTATTGGCTGGGTGAAGGCGATGTCGGCGCTGAATGGTCCACGCAAGGGAGCGCCGGCGCCGGCCTGTGTGTGTCCCTGAGCCAGAACTTTGCCTGCCGCGTCCTTCACCGCCAGCGATACCGTCCCCTCGAAGACCTGGGCAGAGCCGGCGATGTGCACAGGACTCTTCACCAACAGTCCGGCGATGGGGGCAGTAACCACGATGAATGGCGCGGGTTGAGGAGTCGTGGTTGCCTTAGGCGCCGGAACGCCAGGGATTATTGAAATGGGGCCAACTGTCGCCTTAGGCGCCGGCTTGGCTGCACCAGACGAGGCAACGCAGGCAGACAGCGTCACAAGGGCACAAATGGGAACCAAGGCTAGCGCCCTGCGTAGTCTATGCAACATATAGGGTTCTCCTCACGAGGTAGCTACCAGTCATGTGAATAGAAAGACAGCCAACTTGTTGTAATCAGTTTTCAGCACTTTGGTTATGCAACGAAGACCCCGGCTGATTATGGCAAGAACGATATGAGATGTCAAGTCCGGTATTGATGTCTGTCGCCGGTTATATCGCTCCCTGTTCCCGCAGCGCTTGAATATCGCCGGCAGCATAGCCCAGGTTAGAGAGAATCGCATCGGTATGCTCACCGCGGGCCGGTGTGAAGCAGCGAATAGAGCCCGGGGTGTCCGACATTTTGATCGAAATGCCTACTTGCTTCACTTTGCCCAGGGTCGGATGGTCTATCTCTGTAATCATTTGTCTGGCCTGCACCTGCGGATCCTGAACAACCTCGTCGATTGCCAGAACCGGGGCGATGCAGTTGTCGAACTGGCGCAAATAGGCGAACCAGTCATCCCTCGTCCTCGTCTTGAAGGTCTCCCGGAAGAAGGCAAAGATCTCCTCTTGCTTCTCGGGATTGGCCTGAACCTGAACGAGATCTTCACGTCCGAGGGCTTTGCACAACTCGGAGAAGAGCCAGGGCTCAATAGAGCCGATGGAGATGTACTTACCATCTTTGGTCTCGTAGACGTCGTAATAAGGGGCGCCACCGGAAAGAGTTGTCTCGCCGCGTGTTGGCGTCTCTCCCGACATCAGGTATCTGGCGAAGTCCCAGGTCATGAGAGACATAACACAATCGGTCAAAGACACATCGACATACTGACCCACTCCCGTGCGTTGGCGGGCCAGGAGCGCCGCCAGAATGCCCATCACGGCGTGCATTGCGCCGCCGCCAAAATCGGCCAGGTAGTTCTGAGGAATGGCGGGCGGTCCACCTTTGCGGCCAATCATGCTAAGAGCGCCGGCAATGCTGAGGTAATTGATATCGTGGCCGGCAAGCTTGTTGTAGGGTCCGGTTTGACCAAAGCCTGAGATCGAGCAGCAGATTATCGCCGGGTTGATCTCTTTCAAGGTGGCATAGTCAACTCCCAACCTGATGCTCACGCCAGGTCTGAATCCATCCAAGACCACATCAGCCGTCTTCACTAGATCGTAGAATATCTTGCGCGCCGCTTCGTTCTTCAGGTTGAGGGTAATGCTCCGTTTGTTGCGGCCATGCGCGTCGTAAGCCAGGCCCCGCTCATCGGTTGGCCTAGCCGTCGGCTTTTCTCCCACCCGTCTACTACTACCACCGCTGACGAGTGGCTCTTGGATTCTGACAACATCGGCTCCCAGGTCGCCGAGGAGCATCGTGCAATAAGGCCCGGGCCCCTGCCAGGTCAAGTCCAGAATGCGAGTACCTTCGAGAGCCAGTGTCATAGGTTTCCTCCTAGCCAGATTTGAGAGGCGCCCGGGCTGAACGATCTCATGTTAGCATCTATTCCCCGCCTCAGTCAACAGACGGTTCTAGCCTATGACGAAGTGAAGAATCTCGGCGAAGACGAAGGCCATGCCGATGCAGGCGGGAATGGTGATAATCCAGGCAGCGAGAATGTTCCAGGCCACACCCCAGCGCACAGCCGACAAACGCTTGGAGGCGCCTACGCCCATGATGGTAGAGCTAATGACATGGGTAGTGCTGAGGGGAAAGCCCAGTCGCGAGGCTGTTTCGATTACAATGGCCGCTGACGTCTCGGCGGCGAACCCGTGAATAGGCCGCAACTGAACGATCTTCGTGCCCATAGTCCGGATGATGCGCCAGCCACCCACCGCTGTGCCCAGGCCCATGGCGAGGGCCGAGAGTAGAATTACCCATAGCGGCACCTCGAAGGTGGTCCAACCGTGGTAGCTTACCAGGGCCAAGGTAATGATGCCCATGGTCTTCTGGGCATCGTTGGTTCCATGGCTGAAGCCCATGAAGGCCGCCGAACCGATCTGAAGGAAGCGGAACAAATTGGCGACTGAGGCCGGGCTGCTCCGGTGAAACAGCCACAACAAGCCGGTCATCAGGGCGCCGGAGAAGACGAACCCGACAACCGGCGAGGCGATGAGGATCACGAAGATCTTGAGTATACCATCCCAGAGCAAAGCGCCGGTTCCGGCGGTAACCAGTGACGCGCCGATCACGCCGCCGATTATGGCGTGGCTCGAACTGCTCGGAATAGCATAGTACCAGGTAATGAGGTTCCAGATGATGGCTGCCAGAAGCCCGGCGATCACGGTTACCTGCGTTACCGACGTTGGAGCGACGATGCCGCTCCCGATCGTCTTGGCGACCGCCGTACCGCTCACCGCACCGACGACGTTCAAAATGGCAGACATGCCAATGGCTGCCCTTGGTGAAAGGACATGCGTCGAAACAGAGGTAGCAATGGCGTTGGCAGTATCGTGGAAACCGTTGATAAAATCGAATGCCAGGGCAAGGATTACGACGATAACCAGTAATATGAGAGGGTCAAGCATGCTTGAGTACTACGCCCTCCAGAACGTTGGCAATGTCCTCACCGCGATCCGTGGCGCTCTCGAGTTGCTCGTAGACTTCACGCCATTTGATGGCCTCGACCAGAGTCTCCACGTCGGAGCATTTGTCGAACAACTCCGCGAGCGCCCTTCTCATGATGTCGTCTGCCTCGTTCTCCAGTCGATTGATCTCGATGCAGTGTTCGAGAACTCCCATGAGCAGCTTCTTGGTGCGCAGCTTATGCATGGCCTTGTTGACTTCTTCGGCTACCCCAACCACTCTCAGAGCAAGCTCTCTCGCGGCGGGCGTTGTACGTCGCACCTTGTAGATGGCCATCATGTCGGCTGCCGATTCGATGAAGTCGACCACGTCATCAAGGGAATTGGCGATTAGGGCGATGTCCTCGCGGTCGAGGGGGGTGACGAAAGTCTTGTGAAGCTGAGCGAAGATCTTGTGGGTGATGCCGTCCCCGACGTGCTCCAGGTCGGTAAGGCGCTTGACTTTGTTATCCACGTCCTCGAATTCGTCGATCAGGTCGAGAAGAGCAACAGCGGCTTCAAGGAGATTCTTGCTACCTTCCTCGAACATATCATAGAACTTCTCTTCCCTCGGAATCAGTCTCAAGCGCAACTAGACGGCTACCTCCGCAAAATTATCTATTGTAATCTTACCACACAAATCCCGATCCTTTCAACCAGAACGGGAGATTTGCCGGCAAAATGTGAAAAACTACTCAACAGCAAGCCTGCAGCCAACGGCCGTTCGTTCACTCAGCCAATAATCTGTTGACACTACGCCGGCTCCAATCTATACTTGATGTGTATTTGATGCTAGGAGACCGGCAATGGCGCTCACCCTGACAAGACGGCGATTCACAGTAGAACAGTATCACGAGATGGCGGCAGCGGGCATCCTGAACGGAGACGATCGCGTCGAACTGATCGACGGTGAGGTCACGGAAATGACGCCCATTGGGCCGCGACACGCTTCGTGCGAAAAACGTCTTAATAGCCTTTTGATGAAGACATTTGGGGATGATGTTGTTATCGGTGTACACGATCCAGTGACCCTGGACCACTACTCGGAGCCTCAACCCGACCCGGAGCTACTTCGTCCCCGACCCGATTTCTACGGTGCCGGTCACCTGGCGCCAAAGGACGTTTCCGTTCTTGTCGAAGTGGCCGAGACATCAGCTGAATTGGACCGCC
>JAUSEJ010000414.1 GCA_030650265.1 Dehalococcoidia bacterium
GGCCTCTTTTTCCTTGACATCCCCTGGTGCTCTGACTATACTACCTCTGGTATTTGGGTCAGAAGAGAGCAAAATTGATCGATATCCACTCTCATATTCTCTACGGCGTGGACGATGGCGCTCAGAGTCTCGAGGATTCTCTGGAGATGGCGCGGGTAGCGGCGGCGGATGGCATTCACACCATAGTAGCTACGCCCCACGGCATCGAATGGAGTACTGACTGCAATTGGCCCGAAACGGTCGGGCGAGTGAAGTCGCTTCAAGATGAACTGAATCGTTTGAGCATTGAGTTGAAGATAGCACCGGGCCTTGAGGTCTACCTTACCCCGGGGTTGGCGAAGCAGATCGACGAAGGCAGTGCTTTTCCCCTCAACGGCAGTCGCTACATTCTGGTCGAAATGCCGATGAATCTTTTCCCAATTTACGCCGAACAGGCCATCTTCGAGCTACAATTGAAGGGACTCATTCCCATTTTGGCTCATCCGGAGCGTAATGCGGGCATCCAGAAGGATTACCGATTGCTACAGAAGCTGGTAGACAGGGGAGTTCTGGGGCAGGTTACGGCCGCGAGCTTATGCGGCTCGTTCGGATCTCGCACGAAGGAAACAGCAAGAGTTCTTCTTCAGCGCAACCTTGTCCACATAATCGCGTCCGACGCGCATTCGCCCCAGGGCCATCGAGCCCCAATACTCTCGGCAGGACTCGCCGAGGCCGCCTCGCTGGTAGGCGTGGAACGGGCGAACGCGATGGTAACGGCTATTCCCGAAGCCATTCTGGCAGATCGAGACATCATAGTGGAGCCTCCCGTAGAGCTCAAGCCTCGCACTTGGTCTTTCTGGAGGAAGTAGAAAGGGGCATGGTCTTTGAAGGGATTAATTCTCGCCGGTGGCAAAGGTACTCGCCTCCGACCCCTCACTTACACAGGGGCCAAGCAGCTAGTTCCCGTCGCCAATAAGCCGGTCCTTTTTTACGCCATCGAGCACCTGGTCGAGGCTGGCATCACCGAGATTGGCATCGTGGTGGGCGACACGGCGGATCAGATAATGACCGCTGTCGGTGATGGGAGCAAGTTTGGCGCCGTCGTGACCTACATTCGGCAGGACCAGCCCCTTGGCATTGCTCACGGCGTCAAGATAGCTGAGCCCTTTATCGGAAAAGACAGGTTTGTCCTCTTCCTTGGCGACAACTTCATCCGCGATGGCATAATCCAACTGGTAGAACGCTTCAGGTCAGGAGACTTCAACGCCCTCATTATTCTGAAGAAAGTTCTCAATCCGCAAGATTTCGGCGTGGCCGAGGTGGACGGGGACAGGGTCGTTCGTCTTGTGGAGAAGCCCAAAGAACCTAAGAGCAATCTAGCCGTCATCGGCATCTACATGTTCGATCATCACGTCTTCGAGGCGGTGAAGGCCATCAAGCCTTCGGCTCGGGGCGAGCTAGAGATTACGGAAACCATCCAGTATCTTATCGACAGCGACTTGAAAGTGGCCGCACCCGAGTTGACGGGGTGGTGGATCGATACCGGCAAGATGGAGGATATGTTGGAGGCCAATCGCCTCGTCCTCGAAACCTTCGATATCCGCGTCGATGGAACTGTGGATGGGGAATCTCGCCTGGATGGCAAGGTCGTCATAGAGAAGGGGGCGCAGGTGATCGGCAGCGTCATTCGCGGTCCGGTCATAATCGGGGAGAGGACACGGATCGTCAACAGCTTCGTCGGCCCGTTCTCCTCAATCGATCATGATTGTCTAGTGATTAACAGCGAGATCGAACACAGCATCGTTCTCGACAACAGCGTAATCAGGGATCTCGACCATCGCATTGCCGACAGTCTCATTGGCAGGAACGTGGAGATCAACCGATCACCTTACAAACCCAAATCCTACAAGCTAATGCTTGGAGACCATAGCAAGGTGGGACTCATATGAAAAACCTTCTGGTTACCGGCGGCGCAGGGTTTATCGGGAGCAATTTTGCCCGTCACATGCTATACAAGTATGAAGACTATCGCGTCGTGGTCTTCGACAAACTAACCTACGCTGGCAACACGGACAACGTCAAGGATCTGGCCGGTCACGGGCGATTCGCCTTTGTGCGAGGCGATATTTGTGATGTGGAAGCCGTGGACAGGGTTATGCGAGAGCAAGCGATCGACACCATAGTCAACTTCGCGGCTGAGACCCATGTCGATCGCTCGCTGATCGAACCTGGTAGCTTCATCATGACGGACGTCTTCGGTACATACGTCCTCCTCGAGGCAGCCAAGAGGTTCGGTGTAGAACGATACCTGCAAGTTAGTACGGACGAGGTCTATGGAGAGGTGAACGCAGGATCGTCCAGAGAGTGCGACATCGTCAGTCCCAGAAGCCCCTACGCGGCAAGCAAAGCGGGCGGCGACCTTATGGTGCGGGCCTATTTCGTTAGTTTTGGCCTACCTGTGGTAATTACCAGAGGCTCCAACAACTACGGGCCCTATCAATACCCCGAGAAGTTCATCCCCCTGTTCATCACGAACGCCATCGACGATCTCCCCCTGCCCATTTACGGCGATGGCAAACAGGTTAGGGATTGGATCTACGTCCTGGACCATTGCGAGGGAATCGATACCGTTCTCCACCGGGGCGAGGTTGGCGAAGTCTACAACGTCGGTGGTGGTAACGAACGATACAACCTTGATGTGGCAGAGATGATCTTAACTTCCCTCGATAAGCCCCGTTCCCTTTTCCAACACGTCACCGACCGGCCCGGCCACGACCGTCGTTACTGTATTGATTGTGACAAACTGGGGGATCTCGGTTGGACGCCGCGCCACGACTTCGACACCGCCATGGAGGAAACTATTCGGTGGTACGTCCGGAACGAGTGGTGGTGGCGGAAGATCAAGTCGGGCGAGTTCATGCAATACTATCGCCGCAACTACGATCACCGCTCGGTAATTGGGCAAGGCGAATAGCTGCTCCGGGGCACCGTCCTCCCAAATCAACAAACTGGTCTCTTGGCAACCATAACAGTTTGATATAAACTGGTAGTACACCAGCTTACTGATGAGACGTTGAGTAAGGAGAGAGCTTTGAAGATAGAGTCCCTCGTGGGAGATGTGACTGGCTGGACGGCGGACGCCGTGGTTGTGAATCTTTTCGAGGGGGTCAAGCTGCCTGGTGGGGCGACGGGTGCGGTAGATGCCGCTCTGGGTGGCGTCATCAGCCAGTTGATTGCTGACGGCGAGATCAAGGGCATGTTGGGCGAAGTCACGATCATTCATACGCTTGGCAAGCTGCCATCACCGCGTGTAGCTGTGGCCGGACTTGGTAAGGCAGCGGATTTTGATCTGGACCGCGTGCGCAGAGTTTCGGCCGACGTCGGTCGAGCGCTGAAGCGGATCGGCGTCAAACGGGCGGCAACGATTGTCCATGGCGCCGGTATCGGGGGTCTCGAGGCGGCGGCGGCTACGCAGGCCCTCGTGGAAGGGGCAATCCTCGGCCAGTACAGCTTCCGGCGCCACCTCTCCAATCCGGAGCAGAGCGGACTGGAAGAGCTAACTGTGGTGGAGCGCGATGCTGACAAGCTGTCCGCGATTGAACTAGGTATTTCGACCGGCCGCATCATGGCGGATGCCGCCAACTTCGCCCGGGATCTCATCAATGAACCCTCCAACTTCATGACTCCCACCGACCTGGCCGCGAAGGCCCAAGAGGTGGCTCAAGATTTTGGCCTGACCTGTGAGATATTCGACCGGGACGAGTTAGAGAGATTGGGCATGGGCGGCGTGCTCGGCGTGTCCTGTGGGAGCGCTCAACCGCCGAAACTCATCGTCCTGAGATACATGGGCACAGTGACCGATAGGCCGGCTGTAGGGCTGGTCGGCAAAGGCGTCTGCTTTGATTCGGGTGGCATCTCGATCAAGCCGGAGCAGGGAATGAGCAACATGCGAAATGACATGGCCGGGGGAGCGACCGTAATTGCTACCCTGCGTGCTCTCGCTGCCTTGAAGTCTCCTCTGAGCGCCACAGCCATCGTTCCGGCGGTCGAGAACATGCCCAGCGGCTGCGCTCTTAAGCCAGGGGATGTGATTCGCTTTATGAACGGCAAGACAGCGGAGATCCACAGCACCGACGCCGAGGGAAGACTAATCCTCGCCGATGGCCTCGCCTACGCCGTCCGTCAGGGGCTTTCGCCCATTGTCGATATCGCCACTTTAACGGGCGGCATTGTTACCGCCCTCGGCAATTCGATAACCGGAATATTCAGCAAGCACCAGGACCTCGCCGATAAGATCAGCCGGGCCGGAACTCAGGCGGGCGAGAAGATGTGGCAGTTGCCCCTTTACGAAGAGTACAACGAGGCCATAAAGGGGGACTATGCGGATCTGAAGAACTCGGGAGGGCGGGCCGCAAATTCGATCACGGCGGCCTTGTTCCTCTCGAACTTTGTCGAGGATGTTCCCTGGCTGCACATGGATATTGCCGGCACGGTGCGAACCGATAAGGACAAGGGCTACCTGGTCAAGTTCGCCACCGGCGTCGCCGTGCGTACCCTGACAAACTTCGTTTTAGCCTTGGCCAAAGAATAGCAGTAGAATAAAGGGAGGAAGATCATGAAGATCCAGTACCTCGGCCACGCGTCATTTCGCCTCACAGACAGCGCCGGTGTGTCCATCGTGACCGACCCCTACGAGCCGGGCGGCTATGATGGCGCCGTCGGCTATGGGAAGCAAACGGAACCGGCCGACATCGCGACCATTAGCCACGAGCACGGCGATCACAACTACCCGGCGGCAGTGCCAGGGAATCCTGAAGTCGTAAAAGGTGTTGGTCGACATTTGGTCAAGGGCATCGAGATCAATGGCGTTGCATCTTATCACGATGGGAAAGAAGGCGCCGAGCGCGGACCCAACACGATGATGTGTTTCAAACTGGACGGAATAAACGTCTGCCATGCGGGCGACCTCGGACACCAACCCACCGATGTCCAGAAGGCGACAATCGGTCAGGTCGATGTTCTCCTAGTCCCTGTAGGTGGCGTGTTCACGGTCGATGCGGCGGGGGCGTCCAAAGTGGTCGAGGCTCTCAACCCAAAAATAGTGATCCCAATGCACTTCAAGACCGACAAATGCGGCTTTCCTCTCGCCAAACCAGATGATTTTCTGGCGGGTAAGGCCAACGTCCAGAATACGGGCAGCAGCCAGATCGAGCTAGATCGGGCGAGCTTGCCGGCCAGCACGCAAGTGGTTTTGCTGAGTCCAGCCCTTTAGGCGAGAGGGTAAAAGGGTAAAAGGGGAAGAGGGCAAAGGGTTAGGGGCCGTAGAGGGTTATTTCTTATTCACTCTGAGCCAGAGTGATCCGCCTGACTTAACAATGTAGGATTAGACATGGGCGGTGTGGATTTCCGCGCGAACAGCCTTAGGCTAAAGCCATAGGCTAATAGATCAAGCCCGCTAAAGCGGGCTAGGGACGGGCAAATACCGGGTCTGGCCTTTTTGCCGGCAAAAACCGTTATCTCCTTCTTGTCCCAGCTTGCCTTAGCATGCTTCGGCTATCAGCCCATGGATTTATCCCGGGGCTCCCCTTTGACCCTTTCCGTTACCCCCCAGGGCCCAATCCGCAGGTCCTGAAGCGCCAGAAGGCTGCTCACCACGCCGTCGACGAGGTTGAAGAAGTCCTCCATGTGCTTGAGGCGTTCCTCAACGAAGGCGGCCTCAGTCCGGCTCGGTGTCCCGACCTCGCTCCGCGCCGTCACCCCGGCGGCCAGACGAAGGCTATCGGAGACCGATCGCAGGGCCTGATCGAACTCTTTCTTCTCGCGTTCTCGGAGGATATCCTTGAGTATCTTCCAAAAGTCCGTCTCCGCCTCATAGAAGTCTTTCCTCTCGCCCCTCTGCCAGATCTTGCGCACCATTCCTAACCTTTCCAGAAGGCGGATGTTGATGCTGACGTTGCCCTTGCTGGAGCCAAGGTGCTCGGCCATGGCGTCCAGGGATAGGGCCTCCGGGCTGAGATAGAGGAGTCCGTACAACTGCCCGACGATCTTGCTGAATCCCCAAAAAGAACTTACCCTGCCCAGACTCTGGATCAGACCCTCTCTCGCCTCCCCAAGACTTGCCTCCAAGTAGTACCTCCCTGGCATTCAATATTTTCTAAACATATTATACGTCCAACTGGATGAGTGTCAATCAGAAATGGGCAAGAGAGGAAAGTCGGCAAAAAGCCGGCAAAAAGGTATTGACAGCAGCCAACATTTCTGATATCATGCCTCCATAAAGTTGACTATTTCTATCGACAAGATGGAGATTAGCGGGTAGAGCGATGCGAGAAGATGCCGGGAAGATAGGGGAGTCGATCCGCTCCTATCTGGGAATGACCCTGAAGCCAGTGGGGATAAAGATACTTAGTGCGGATGCGGACGAAAAGTTCAGGCCGACAAAGCCAATCCACTATTGCCGCGCTGTTCGGGAAGCCGCCAAGGGGCAGACGTATCTAATCAAGCTGGGGGATGAGGCCTGCGCCGAAGCGGAGGTAGTTCTGGGATTTCGCGATCCCAAATATGTCGACATCGAGCCGCGCATCAAGACCCGAACCAAGGCGATCAGAATCGGCCCGCTACAGGATGCCGACCACGTT
>JAUSEJ010000415.1 GCA_030650265.1 Dehalococcoidia bacterium
GCCTTAGATAAATTGGCTATATCCTCATCTAAGGTCGCGGCAGCAAGCAGTAACGCAGCAGCGGCAGCCTCTAGGGCAGGGGGGGCGAACAATAATTTAGCAGCCACGGCGGCCAGGTTAACACTGGCTGACAACAACGCCGCAGCAGCAATTCTCAGAGTTGCCACAGCAGATAATAATTTGGTGGCATCGGCTGGTCGGGCCATAACGGCAACCAACAACGCTGCGGCATCGGCTGCAAGAAACGCAACAGCCTATAACAATTTGAGTATCTCGGCGGCGAGACTCGTTACGGCGAACAATGCAGTGGCGATTTCAGCCTCCAGGGTTATAACGGCGCAAAACACTGCCGCGGCTTCGGCGTCTAGGGCAGCAATAGCCGCGGCAAATGCTGGTATTGCCTCTCAATTGGCCGCCGCCCGTCTGGCTACCGCCCAAGCAAATGCGGCTATGGCAACTAACCGTCTTAACGAATCCCTACAAAGCAGTAGGACTGCCCTTGCCAATTTGGGCAATCAGGCGCAGACTACAAGCAGGCACATGGGTGGTATGCTAAGCATGGTAAAAGGCGTACTTGTCGCAATGGCCGTGTTCGAGGTTATGCGAATACCGCCCATGTTGATTAGCACAGCCGTGCAAGCCTATGCCGAGTATGAACGATTGGGCCTTACCCTCAAGAACCTTCTCTCCGTTGAATTGATGCAAGCGGACGCCAGTCTGCTAATGCGCGATGCAATGGGGCAGGTAGGGGAGAAAAGCAAAGAGTTAATCGACTGGACTGAGAAACTGGCTATCCTCTCTCCCTTCACTCAAGAGACGGTAGCCTATACCCTGCAAACCCTGATGGGATACGGCATGGCCAGCGACATGGCCCAGAAACTCACCCAGGGATTGGCCGACTACGCCGCGGGCACAGGCCGAAGCGAGGAGCAAACAAAACTCTTGGGCCTTGCCTTGGGCCAGGTGTGGGCGAAGGGCAAACTCACCGGCGAAGAGATGCGGCAGTTAACAAACGCCGGTATGGGTGTAGAGTTGATGGCCACGGCGGCTGGTATGAGCCTGGAGACCTTCACCGACGTAATGAAGGAAGGAGAAATGGACGCCCGCAAGTTGATTCCCCGGCTCATCGAGCTTACCGACGAGCGATTTGCGGGGGCAGCCAAAGCGCAGGCTACATCGTGGGCTGGCTTGCTCTCTACTATGCAAGACATCACCAAGATTGGCTTGCAAACCTTCTTCACCGAAACCTTGCAGGGCATTCAGCCTTATCTTGCCGACTTCCTTGACGCTTGGCCTCAGTTCAAGGAGAATTTGGCAAGTGCTGGCCGTGAGTTTGCCGACTTTGGGGCCAATAGTGTCCGAATCTTGGGGGAACTCAAAGACAAATGGACAGACATGGGGACTGAGGGACAGAACCAGATTATCATCGTTGCTACCCTTATTGCTGCCCCGGGAGCTTTAGGGATAGCCATACGCTCGGCGCAAGGCGCTCTGGCTATCCTAGGTTTCGCCTTCACCGGGCTGCTAGGGAAGGTTACGCTCGTAATCGGCGCGGTTATGGCTTTGGGCACTGTGCTGCGCAAAGCCGCTGAGCCTACATTGACGTGGGGAGAGGCATTTGAGAAAACATGGGGTCCTGCCTTGCAAGAAGTAGGTGCGTCCAGTAAGCGGGCGGCGCTGGAATTGCAAAAGATGATGGACCCCAATTCCAGCGCCGGTATGCAAATAGCTTTGCAGGACACGACGGAGCAAATTGAAAAGCAGATTGTTAAGGTTGACGATCTGCAAGTAGCGCTAATCAAGGTTGGTCAAGTAGCCAAAATACGACCGGATTTTCAAGTCGATATTTCTAGAAATCCACTGGTCCAAATGTTCCGCCCCGCCGCTGAAGCATTGAGGATATTGAACGAGGAATACGACCAGGAGAAGGCCAAACTAGACGATCTCCGGCTTAGTGCCAAGAATGTAGCAGCGGCTCTCAAGACATCTACTGATGGGGCGTTCGACTTGGGGCGAGCCATGAAATACGCAGCAGATATGGGCATTCCGTTGGCGGAGGCCATCCAGAAAGCCCTCTCTCACAAGACTATTGAAATGCCTGGCATGGAGGAACTCGCTAAGGCGTGGATACAGGTAAATGGCGAGACCGAGTTGATGTTCGCTTCTACAGATGCTCTCATACGCAATTATGAGCGATTGAACAACGTCTCCATCAAAGTCGCAGGCTCACAAGCAACCATTGGCAGCGCGGCCCGTAGCACTTATCCTCCCTTGGTTGTAGTAGGCGATGCCACCAAAGCGGCAGGCAAGGCGGCGGAAGACGCGGCAGCACAATATGAGAAGATGATCGAGTCCATGCGAAATATCATCGCCTCTTCTTCTGATATTATCACCTACCTCATATCCATCGATCCTGCGGCGATGGCAGCGGCAGCGGCGGTAGATACGCTCCGCCTTCGCCTGGTGGGTTTACAGGACCAGCAGGCGGGATTGCAGGAGTCCATCAAGGCGTCACAGGCTGTACTGCGAGCGATGCAGGACACTGTTAGCCGCTTAGGCGATGCCCTTGCAGCGGCAAAGTCGAAATTGGCCGATTTGGCGGCCCCAAAACTCAAGGGCATGGGCGAACTAGACGACCAGATGGCGGCCATCGAGCGCCAACTGAACCGCCTCAAGATGGTTGATTTGATGATCCCTTCCTTGGCAGATATCAAGAATCAATTCAAAGACCTGGCCCGTGTCACTACAGAG
>JAUSEJ010000423.1 GCA_030650265.1 Dehalococcoidia bacterium
GTCTTTGACGAGATCGCTCAGATCAAGGTCGTCGACGTGGTGATGCCCACCAAACAAGGGGTGGAAATCCGAAAGCGCTGCATCGCCCAGCCGACAAAGCTCCAGGCGATATTGCTGCAAAGGCTGCAACTTCATCTGCCAGAAAGAATGAGGATTCAAAAAGTGTAGTGTAATCTTCGACTCATTTCACGCTCAGACGAGATAGACCTGAGCGTGAAACTGCGGAAGTTAGGCTAGAATCCATTATATCATCGGACAAGACAGTAGGTTGGTCTGAGGGACCTTGGTCGTTGAAGGGAGGCCGGCAGAGGACCCTTGGCGGCCTCACGACCGAGGCGTCTAATGCCAGATCTGTAAGATTCGGAGGTGACAAATGAGCGTTGTTAGGAAAAATAGCCTGGCCATCGCCGCCCTGTTGGTGTTGGCGAGTGCTTTTTGGTCTGCCGCCGGGCCGTCGCCCATTGCCGATGCTGATGGAGGAGGCACATTCCCGGATCAACCGTTTAACGGATTGCAGATCAAGTACAGTATTTCCGGCGCCACGCTTGGGACTTCTAAGGAAGGTGGTAGTTTCGACTGGGGCCTGACGTACTCAGGGGGAGCCACTACGGGCAACGTTCTGACTGTTTCGGGCACCGCTACCAGCACCGGTTGCATGACTGAGTTGACGGTATCGTTAGAGGGCGGCGATGCGCGAACAAACCCTCCTGTATTTCGTAAAGGACCAGTTCAAGCAAGCCCAAATCCGTTCAACGAGTCCTTTAGCATTTCCACGCCAATCCCTCCAGACGCGATGGGGGCGAGTTTCAATATTTCCTTGATCATGAGATGCCCAGGCGGCAACAACAGAAGTATTGGTGTAAGTGGTAACTTTGCCGGACCTGGTACGAGAATAACTCCCACGCCAACCCTACCCGATTGCTTTGCCAACATCATAGTGCCCGAGAACCTCAAACCGGGAGACCAACTGGCGCCAACTGCGGAGGTCTTCGACCCCAGCAGGAAGCCCGTGCAAGCCAAAAAGATCGTGTGGCAGATTGGTGGCAAGGAAACTAACTCCGTAGTTTGGGATGGCATGACCACGGAAGTACTCCTACGATTGGCCTGCCCTAACAACAGTATCTTCACGAAGGATTTGATTGTCCCCATGGCAGCGCCTATCAAGATCACAGGCAAGGTCAGTGCGGAAGGCATGCTGGGCGAGGCGTCGAGGACCTTGCCAATTCAGGCGGTCAAGGTGGTACTTCTCCAGAAGAACAAAGTACTCACGTTCACCTACACCGATAAAGAGGGCGCCTTCGCCCTCCAGGCGCCGATTACCGACAGCCTGACCATCAGCGTTTCCCTGATTCTGGTGAATGGCCAACCGCCACCTTTTGTGGTTGTACACGAAGGGAGCCTCGTTCCAGCTAGCGTCATGTCCAAGCCGTTCGAGCTGACCAAAGACAGCCCAAATCCTACAACGATGGATATTTCCTTCTCCGGCGATAAGATCATCCCAGGCCCTGACACTCCCGAAGGCCGAATCAACGACCTTGGCGCCGTCTATTACTTTGCCTATCAGGCCTGGGAGACGGCAGCGGTTCGGCTCAAGCAGAGCCTAGACTACAATTTGCCGCTCTACATTCGCGCCTTCGGTTCCTGCGGCGAATCATCCAACTGGTCGGATCCGAGATATTTCCCC
>JAUSEJ010000424.1 GCA_030650265.1 Dehalococcoidia bacterium
TCCTTACTCAGGCCTGCCTTCTCCACTTCGAGCTGGACGATCCGCCGCTCCATCTCGTCCAGTTGAGTAGGCATACTCTCGATTTCGACCCTCAAGCGTGCCGCAGCCTCGTCGATCAAGTCGATCGCCTTGTCAGGGAGAAATCGACTGGATATGTAGCGCTTCGATAGCGTGGTCGCCGCTACCAGTGCCGCATCCCTGATTGTCACACCATGATGAATCTCATAGCGTTCTTTCAGGCCGCGCAGGATACTGATTGTCTCCTGCACCGAAGGCTCGTTTACCATGACCGGCTGAAAACGTCTTTCTAGCGCCCCATCCTTTTCAATATGCTTGCGATACTCCTCCAGGGTGGTAGCGCCGATGCAGCGAAGCTCACCTCTAGCCAACATCGGCTTCAGCATGTTGCTGGCGTCAATGGAACCTTCGGCGGAGCCCGCCCCGACCACCGTGTGAAGCTCATCAATAAAGAGAATAATCTCGCCCTCGGCCTGCTGTACTTCTTTCAGAACTCCCTTGAACCTCTCCTCGAAATCGCCTCGATACTTGGTGCCGGCAACCAGTGATGGCATATCCAGGGCAACAATACGCTTTTGCTTGAGGCTTTCGGGCACGTCTCCCCTAACAATCCGCTGAGCCAGACCTTCGGCGATGGCCGTCTTGCCAACTCCCGGATCGCCGATCAGAACGGGGTTGTTCTTGGTCCGCCGGCAAAGCACCTGAACGACCCGTCGGATCTCCTCGTCCCGGCCAATAACGGGGTCGAGCTTTCCCCGTCGCGCTAGCCCGGTCAGATAGCGCCCGTACTTCTGAAGGTTAAGATACTTGCCTTCATAGGATTGGTCCACAATACGCGTAGTACCCCGCACCGTTGTGAGGGCGCTGTTAATCCGGTCTCTGGATATCCCGGACTCGGAAAGGATCTTGGACGCTACGCCGTCGACGTTCTCGTTTGCCATGGCAAGAAGCAGATGCTCGGTGCTCACATACTCGTCTGTGAGAAGATGCGCCTCCCGCAGGGCAAGGTCCAATACTTTGTTGAGCCGCTCTGAAATCAGGACTCGCTTCGGGCCCGGCTCAAAGTTCCTCGGTATTTGCTGGAGGGCATCAAGGACTTTCTTGCGAATTGGCGTAGTATCAACCCCCATCTGCTGAAACATCTGGGGCGCCTCACCATCCTCAAGGTCAAAAAGGGCAAAGAGAAGATGCTCTATCTCGAGCTCGCTATGGTTATAGTCATTAGCGGTCTGTTGGGCAACGACAACCGCTTGCTGAGCTTTCTCAGTGAGTTTCTGCCAATTCACAGGAATTCACCCCTTGTTTTTGCTTACAGCTAATCCGCTCTGGACATAGAGAAGTATAGCATGCTATTGGAGTCGAGGCAAATATGTGTGCCGTATTTGGCAGTGACAACTAAGAAGCAAGGACCAGGATGTCATCATTTGCTTAGGAGGAGATTGTAGACTATCATGTAGACAACATCATAGGGAGAAAATTGTGGCCGGGTCTGAAGTTAAGCAAGCGCCCTTTCTCTTGCCGTCTGACTTAAACGAAGAGTTGAGACAAAGCGTGCCCCGCCAGCTCATTGCCGGCCTATCCGTCATGCCCGTGACGCAAAAGATCGCCGGGAACTCAAGACATTATCCCTTCGCTGGCTTGCATTTAATCGCGCCCAAACCATGGCCGACCGGCTGAAGCCTCAACCTCCAGTGGCACAGAGCACCGGGACGCCGTCCTGCCGGGAAGCACACTATACTGACTCACTATTTCTAAGTCAGCCCCTACCAATAACAGGAGGAACTAACATGACGCGGGACGAAGGCCGACAGCTCATCGAGCAGAGCGTCAAGAACGAGAATCTGATCAGACATATGCTGGCGACCGAGGCGATTATGCGGGCATTGGCCAGAAAGTTGGGGCAGGACGAGAATCAATGGGCTCAGGC
>JAUSEJ010000435.1 GCA_030650265.1 Dehalococcoidia bacterium
GACGCTCCTGGGAAAGCCGGATGCGATCAGCGTGGTGCAGGTCAGCGCCCTAAGCAGCAAGCGACCACTGTCGGCCGTGGCCAAAGCCATCGAGGCGCGGGTACCAGGCTCTCAGGCGAAAGTGATCGGCCAGATCGCCGACGCCGAGGTATCGATTTTGGCCAAGGTCCAGCTTTTGATGGCTCTGATAGCCGTTTTGGTGTTGCTGGCATCCGGTCTCGCTCTGGGAAGCACTATGGCGGCTAACATCCTCGAACGCACCAGGGAAATCGGCTTGATGAAGGCGCTGGGGGCGGGCGACAGGCGGATATTGTCCTTGTTTCTGGCGGAGACCGCTGCCACGGCCGTTGTCGGCGGCGTCCTTGGCTACCTTGTCGGCCTCGGGCTCGCCCAGGTCATTGGCAGGACCGTCTTCAACAGCGCCATCGCCCCCAGTCTGCTGGCGGCTTTCGCGACCCTATTCGTCGCCCTGGCTATGTGTCTTCTGGCCAGCGCCGTACCGGTCCGCCGGGCCCTGGCCATCGACCCGGCCGTAACGTTAAAGGGAGAATGATGGGACAGGGGAAGGATTGACTATGTCAGAACTAATCGTCAAAGCTAGAGGCCTCAGCAAATACTACGACCAGCAGCGGACCTGCGCTCTCGACAGCGTCGACGTCGACGTTTCCCGGGGCGAGTGGCTGGCGATCATGGGCCCCTCCGGCTCGGGCAAGAGCACCCTACTCAATATTCTTGCCTGTCTCGACCGGCCCACCAATGGCAGCCTCATCATGGACGGGGTCCAAATGGATACCCTAAGCGAAACCCAACTCACCACCTTCAGGCGCGATTGCATAGGCCTGGTATTCCAGCAGTTTCATCTCGTCTCCTACTTGAATGCCGTCGAAAACGTCATGCTCTCCCAGTACTTCCATAGCGTGGTCGACGAAGACGAGGCAAAGCAGGCTTTGCGGGAGGTGGGGTTAGGCGAGAGGCTGCGTCACCTGCCATGCCAGTTGTCGGGCGGCGAGCAGCAGCGAGTCTGCATCGCCCGCGCCCTCATCAATCAGCCCAAGATCGTCCTGGCCGACGAGCCCACCGGCAACCTCGACCAGCAAAACGAGGACCTGGTCATGGACATCTTCAAGACCCTGCACGAAAAGGGGTCGACCATCATCATGGTCACCCACGACCCCGACGTTGCCGCCATGGCCGATCGCCTTATCAAGCTGAGTCACGGCAAGATTGTCGAGAGCGCAAGGAACGGGAAGGCTGCTGGCCCCGCTCACGCCGTCGCAGCATCGGTTTGTTAGTTGCGCACGCTTCGCCCATACACAGCCTCGGATAACGGCAATGCGGTCTATTAAGCTTTGCTGGTAACTTGGGTGGGCGCCTCGCCGAGATTCTTGCCCCAGATGGCAAAGTAGATGGTCCCGAGAACGCCGAAGCCGAAGGCGGCGAGGAAGTTTGTCCCGGGAGAGATGGACCAAAGCAGGGCGCCGCCGAAGGCGGCGATAGAGACTATAACGTCGCGGATCAGATAATAAAGGCCAAACATGCCGGCCTTCTTGTTTTCGGGCGCGAGGTCCATAATGAGGGCTTTCCGCGTAGGCTCGCCGAACTCTTTGAGACCGCGAATGACGAAGGCCAGCATCAGGGCCGGGAAGGACCGGCTGAAGAAGAGTACCAGCGGAAAAAGGCTGAAGAAGACAAAAGTGGCCACCACGAACGGTTTCTTGGTGCTCCTATCGGCAAAGAAGGCTACCGGCACGTAGATCAGCATCGCTACTATCATCTCGATCGTGGTCAGAACCCCGAATTGCACCGGCGAAAAGCCCAAGTATCCTTGTTCTTTGCTCTGGACCACCCAAAGGACGACGAAGGCGTAAGGGATCTGCTCGCAGAAACGAATGAGAATGTCCGACACGAGGAGATTCCGCAGGGAAGGTCCCATTTCCTTAAACAGGCGCAAAGGGCTGGATTCGGCCTGCTTGAGCTTACGCTTTTCCTTGTCACTGGCATTTTCCTTTATGACGATCTGTTGCAAAACCAGCGAGAATATGCCGAGGATGAGGGCGCCTACAAAGGCCAAACGAATACCATCAGTGTCGCCGAAGCGCTCGATGAGGATGCCGCCGATCACCGGGCCAAGGGCCATGGGAATCCGGCGCACCAGCGAATGCATGGAGACCCCCATGGTTCGCTTCGATTGGGGTAAGACTTTGGAAACCATATCCATCGTCGCCGGCAGGGACAAGGCCGACCACGAGAGGAAGAACACGGCGCCCACAATGACGGCCCACCAGTAGGGGAAGATAATGACGATAGCGTAGCCGAACATGGCGATGAGGTTGAAGAGGATGAGAGCCCGTTTGTAGCCGAAACGGTCGCTGGCATAGCCGCCGGGGAAGGCATAAAGGGCGCCCAGAAGATTGGTCATGCCATTCAATAGGCCGATCGACATTATGCCGCCGCCGAGAGCCACCAAATAAATAGGCAGGAATCGTTCGGCCATCTTCTCGCCCAGGCCAACGAGGATGACCATGCCGAGAAGGACCACGATGTTCTTTTTCAGACCGAAGACGTCGACCAATCTCCTGGTTTTCGACACCGCCTGTGTATCCCCGGCCTGAGGATCCATGGCAAACCCTCCTCTAACTTCCCGAAATGCATCATTATGCATATTTCTGGTATAATGAAGTGTAAAGTTGCTGAAAGAGGATACCTGACCTATGCCGACCTATCAATATCGTTGTGAAAGCTGCTTCAATATTCTCGAGCGCCGTCAGAGCTTTGATGACAAACCGCTCGATGAATGCCCAACCTGCGGCGGGACACTCAGGCGAGTCCTTAGCCCTGTTGGCCTGATCTTCAAAGGAAGC
>JAUSEJ010000446.1 GCA_030650265.1 Dehalococcoidia bacterium
ATCGCTCATGGATCTCTCGGGTCTCCAGCCCGAGATTCGGTCCCTCTTCGAGAGAGAACTGGCTCAGCTCGCGCGCGGCGAGGTACTCAACGAAATGGAGTTCTACGCCGGGTTCGCCAATAAGGCGACCATCTTTGATTACCTGCCGGAGAACGCCCTCCTGATCGTGGACGAACCGGAGGAGTTCCTCCAAATGGTGGACGACCTCGGCGAGCAAAGCAAGACTCTGCGCGATACCCAGATCGAGCGCGGGGACCTTCCAGCAGATTTTCCGGCGCCTTATCACGACCGGGTGCAGCTTCAGGCAGCCATGACGTCCGCAAGATCCTGTCTTCATTTCGCTCAGGACGAACCGTTATCGGAGACCGGGGTCAATGGGCGCCCTTCCGCAGAAGGACCGTTTAGGCTCGCGCCGCCGTACGGCGGTCGTCTTAGACAGGTCGTCGACGATGTCAGCAATCTCTTGAAAGAGAAGAAAAGTGTCGTGCTCGTGTCTCAGCAATCGAAGCGACTGGCGGAGATTCTGAACGAGAGCGACTTTTTCGTCGAGCCGGTTGAACGATTGAGCCATCTGCCCCCGGCCGGTAGCCTGACGCTGGTTCACGGCACCCTGGCAGAGGGCTGGCATTTGGCTGGCGATCCATCCTCTGGCGGGACGCCTTCACTGGCGCTATACACCGACGCCGAAATCTTCGGGCATGCCAAGCCGCGGCGGGTGGTGCGGAAACGGTCTTCCGCCGGAAGGACAGGCCGACAGGCTTTCCTTTCCGATTTGTCCGTGGGCGACTACGTCGTGCACATCGAGCACGGCATTGGCCGATTCACTGGTTTGACAAAAATGGTCGTGGCCGGGGCAGAGAAGGAGTATCTCGTTCTGGATTACGCCGAAGGCGACCGTCTGTACGTTCCCACCGACCAGATCGACCGTGTCAACCGTTACGTGGGCGCTGGCGAGCATGTCCCCAACCTGACCCGTCTGGGCACCCAGGAGTGGGCGCGCGCCAAAGAGCGGGTGAAGAAGTCGGTACAGAACATCGCCGAGGACCTTTTAGCCGTCTATTCCCGGCGCGAGGTCGCCAGCGGCTTCGCCTTCTCCCCCGATACGGTCTGGCAGGGTGAACTGGAGGCAGCCTTCCCCTACATCGAGACGCCCGATCAGTTGGAGGCCATCCGGCAGGTCAAAGAGGATATGGAGTTGCCAAAACCGATGGACCGCCTGATCTGCGGCGACGTTGGCTATGGCAAGACCGAGGTGGCCTTACGCGCCGCTTTCAAGGCCGTCATGGATGGGAAGCAGGTCGCAGTTTTGGTTCCCACGACCGTACTCGCTCAGCAGCACTTTGAGACCTTCAATGATCGGATGGGGGCCTTCCCGATCAGAGTCGAGGTCTTGAGTCGTTTTCGTTCTGACAAGGAGCAGAGGGCCGTGATCGCCAGTCTCAAAGAAGGCAAAGTTGACATCTGCATCGGAACTCACCGCCTTCTCCAGAAGGACGTGTTCTTCAAGGACCTTGGCCTACTGATCGTCGATGAGGAGCAACGGTTCGGCGTGGCGCACAAGGAGCTTCTCAAAAAGATGCGCGCCGAGGTGGATGTTTTGACGCTGACGGCGACCCCTATCCCGCGCACTCTCCACATGTCGTTGGCCGGCGTTCGCGATATGAGCACCATCGATACGCCGCCCGAGGACCGGCTGCCGATAAAGACTTACGTAACCGGCTATGACGAAGGCCTGATTCGTCAGGCGATCATCAGAGAGATGGATCGCGGGGGACAGGTGTTCTTCGTCAACAATCGCGTGGAGAACATCGCCCATATTGCTCAAAACTTGATGAAGCTGGTTCCAGAGGCAACTTGTGCCGTCGGCCATGGCCAGATGCCGGAAGAACAGCTCGAGAAGGTCATGGTCGATTTTGCCGCCTGCAAGGTCGATGTCCTGCTATGCACCACCATTATCGAGTCCGGTCTCGATATGCCCAACGTCAACACCATAATCATAAATAAAGCCGATCATTTTGGCCTGGCCCAGCTCTATCAGCTTCGGGGGCGGGTAGGCCGCGGGGCCAATCGCGCCTACGCCTATTTTCTCTACAATAGAAGCAAGCGTTTGGCAGATCAAGCTAATAAGCGATTGAAGGTTATATCGCAGGCCACAGAGCTTGGTGCTGGCTTCCACATCGCCATGAAGGACCTGGAGATCCGGGGCGCTGGCAATCTTCTTGGGGTGGAGCAGAGTGGCCAAATGAGCGCTGTTGGCTTCGACCTCTATTGCCGCTTGTTGGCGGAGGCCGTAGCCGAACTGAAAGCCAGGGGCGGGACAGAGATCAGCATGGCGACCAGAAAGCTAACAGTTGAGGCGCCCGCTTTTCCGTCGGTGGAGCTTCCCCTTCCCGCGTATATTCCGGAGGACTACGTCGCGGACTACGCCACGCGTCTCACCTTCTATCAGCAACTCGCTCAGATCACAGCGTCTGATGACGTCGAGGAGATGGCGCAGACCATGCGTGACAGGTTTGGCGAATCTCCCGAACCAACGCGAAACCTCCTATATATCCTAGAGATCAAGCTGCTGGCGGCCAGGGCCGGCGCCCGATCTGTTAGTGTGGAAGAAGATCAGATCGTCGTCAAGTTCGAGTTGCCCATAACTACCGATCGAGTCCGACTCCAGCAGGTGGGCGGGAAGGCCCTAAAGATAGGCCATACCCAGCTTCGCTTCGAGCGGGAACGCCTCGGACGCAAATGGAAAGAATCCCTTCGTGCCGTTCTGGAGCACATGGCGGCGACAGCGGCTGCTAAGCCCCCATACTCCTGGACCATTTGACGTTCCCACATCCCTGCTGGCCTGAGGGCGACGTAGGGGCGACCGGCGGTCGCCCTGCGATGTCCTATATAGCAAAGTTGTTCATCAGGAATAGCAGCGCCAAAAAGGCACCCACTACCAAAAACGGGGCATAGGGAATATAGGTCTTCATACTTGCCCTTCCGGTGAGTAGCAAACCAATAGATACCGCGGCGGCCAGAGCGAAGCCGAGAAAAAGGCCCGGCAAAACAACAGGCCAACCGAGCATAAGGCCGAGGAACCCCGCCAGCTTCACGTCCCCGGCCCCCATGCCTTTGGGATAAACGAAGAAGCAAGCATAGAGTAAAGCGAAGCCGACCGCGCCGCCGATTAAGGC
>JAUSEJ010000459.1 GCA_030650265.1 Dehalococcoidia bacterium
ATTTGGCGGAAAGCTTCCATGCTCAGCACCGTATTCTTGGTTGGGTCCACCCGCTCGACCTTCACAATAGTGAATTCACCACAACCTGACATGAGTTTGCTCCGGTACGCTGCGAACTCAGGGGACCTGGCCTGCTCCTGGATGGCGCCAACGTCCACAGAGATAGGATACGAGCGGACTTCCACCCGCCTGCCCAGATAAGATGCGGTGCTGGCGGACCTATCCACACGGACTCCAGGCAAGGAGAATGAGCAATCGTCCAGGAAGTTACGCACGTCACGCTGCGTCTGGAAGCCAACGATGTCGTTGGCAAGCAGGCAATGAAGAATCTCTCGCCATATCGACCCCAAAAGTCGCAACCCATCGCCCGGCGCCGGCCAGGGAATGTGAGTGAAATGCTGGAGGAACGCATGAGGCGCCAGTTGACGCACATAGTGGCCGGCAAGATAAAGGTGATAGTCGTGGATGAAGACGCAGGGTAAGGTGTCAGCTTCATTGAGCTCGTCGACGATGGCTCGAGCCAGCGCCCGGTTCACCGGCAGATATCCACATCTCCATGCCTCCCTTATCGATGAAGACGGCCTCTCGATCAACTCGTCCCCAAGCGAATGTTGCAGCAGCCATAGCACCGGGTTGGAGAAGACCTCATAGTGCCTCCGGTAGACGCTGGGCGCCACGTTCACGAGACGCAACCTGAGATTCTCGTCGACCGCCCTGAGCCCAGGCCGGGTGTCGAGGCGTCGTGATGCTTCCCGATCACCATCGCTCATGCTGGAGGCTACCCAGGCGACCCTGGCGTGGCGCGTGACGGCCGAGAGGGCGGTCACCAGACCTCCCTGGCCCCTTTCGGATACCAGTTCTCCCTTCCCATTGACGGAGTACTGCACCGGCCCGCGATTGCTCGCGAGGACTACACGCCTTCGCCCCAGCATGAGCTTGAGCGAATCCTCCATGTCTGGCAACGCCGAGGCCGGAGACACAGGCCAGGTCAATAATTCGCGAGCTGTAGTCACCACGGTCACCGGCTCCTTCCCCCTTCGCCGCTCTCGCGCCTCCGGGCTCGCGCCTTCGCCAGCGACGACGACGCCAAAGCTCGCAGGATCAACTCGTTCTCCTGAGGGGAGGACCCCATGAACAGCCTCTCAAGCACACTCCGCAAAGGCGGACGGCATTCCACGGCGTATGCGGGAGAATCCTGACGAACTCGCACCAGGATGCCTCTACTTGCGAGGCTCTCGATAGCCTCCGCGACCAATTCAACTGGGTGAAGGCCAAGGGAATCCGAAATGGAACTGGCGTCCAGAGGTCGGGAGCACTCCCGAAGATACTGAACGATCCGATATTTTACGAGGTCGTCTATGCCCGTCCCTAAGAGGCCCCGGAGGGCAACGCATTGCTCCTCTCGCACCCCGACTCTAGACTCACCGCTATCTCTCTCTTCCAACAAGGCTACCTCCGCAGGTTCTGAAAGTACTGACACTATGTTTCCTCCGCAACGGTCCGGCGCCACCCGCCGCCATTCCTGAGGCCCGCCTTGAGGCAAGATTCGAGACACGGAAAACAAAAAACCCGAGGCTATAGCCCCGGGCTGGAAAAGCTATGCCGTTTCACGTGCCTACGAAGTTAGCTGACGGGTTCGGGCTGAAAACATTACCCTACTCTGAGTTAGCCCCAGAGATTCACCCCTTTGGCGGGTCCTCCGCTTCCCTTTCGGAAACTCGGCCTATTTACTTTTCAAGCCACCCTTACGCCGTTCCACCTCAGCTTTGTCGAGTGTAGTGTATACCAAGGAGAGGTATTTGTCAAATCGGCAAGTGGAATATAGAAGGGGTACAGTGGATGTATAGTCAGTGTGGCGTATGAAATCGGGATACCGCCGACGCCAGTATAGAGTCACCCAATAGACGCCGGAGGTCTGGTGCATCAGTTGCCATCCGCCAGTCATGTTGTGCGCGAACCGGGGGCGTCAGCGTGGCTATTGGGACGCTGGTAGATCCGGAATATGCTGCTGATCGCCGGGACCAGGTTCCGGCATCGCATTACAACGCTGTAAGACATATGGAGAATGTCTACATGGGAACAAAGTACAGAGACGGCGTTGAGATCGCACCGGGGTCACCCGGCGGCTGACCCCATTTACACACCTGTTGGCGGAATCTCAAGTCGAGGATGATCTCATTGATCCGTGAGTTCCCACAGCTAGCCAAACGTGGATAAGTTGTCACTCAGGAGGTTAGGCTACAGCCAAGAGGATTTGGGCACTACCAACATCAATCTCGGAGAAAGGAGAATCTAACTTAAAAATCGCCCATTTCTTGTCTTGACAAAGGGGTCCACCTTGGAACCATACTGGACATGTATCTCCAGGAAAAGACGGAGTCAAGGGAGATGAAGAACGGAGAAATCGACTGGCCAGAGGGAAACCTTGACGACGACACAATCGGCGCCGACATGCACTGGCAGGGTGGGGCATCTGGACGCGATCAGGATGCTTATTCAACAATAGCAGATCGCACAGCCTGGCATACCTACTCTATCGACTGGACTCCGACGGCAGTGATCTTCTATATAGATGGAGTTATTGTCGGTCAGTCCACTAATGTTGGCCATATTCCCAATACTCCGATGCGCTGGAATTTACAAGTTGAAACGAAATTGGAGCAGAGTAGATTGTTGAAGGAGGTCCAAGATGCAGGATGATAGAGATTCGGTTGCGCGCTACACCCACAGGGCTCCCCTGTCCGCGGATGTGAAAACACTTAAGGAGAGACTGCGTCGATACTATTCCACAAATCAGAGCTACTACGTTGCCGCCCAAGAGAATAACTTGGCCTTTGTCTCGGACGAGGAGTCGCGTATCTTTGGGTGCATACCGGCCGGGGGCTTAGTGTTGGACGTGGCTTGCGGAACGGGGGAGAACGCACTGGCTCTCTCGCCGATCGCCAGTCGGTACGTAGGGGTCGACATATCTCCCGTGGCGTTGGCCATGGCCAGAAGTTACGCGAGTGGAAGGCGGGACTTCCACATCGGCGACATGACGCAGCTACCCTATCGTTCGGGATCCTTTGATGCCGTGGTCTCAAAGAATGCGCTGGAGCATTGCCATGACCCGCGCACCATGCTGGACGAGATGTGTCGAGTGTGCAAGCCTGGAGGCAAGATCATTATCCTGGCCCCCAACTGGGAAGATCCTTTCATACTTCCTCCTCCGCTGGCCTTCAAGATGTCGAAGCGCCCCAGGCTGGTGCGGTTGTGCCGGCGGCTGGCGTACGGCGCACACCGGATCAGGCTCCAAATGCACCTTCTTAAGG
The DNA here is from genome assembly GCA_030650265.1 of Dehalococcoidia bacterium. Next base: position 3,312 of record JAUSEJ010000459.1, read on the forward strand.
CCGGAAGGTTTGTTTTCGAAACAATTGAGGAGCCTGAGCTCGATGGAGATTTTGAGTCCGATATCGACACTGTTTACCCTGTGATGGCCAGGGAAGTCGCGAATTACCTTCAGTATTTGGGGATGAGGATCATGTATCTCCGCAGCCGAAATTACGTGAGCCTTGAACGCCCGTTCTTCAGATACCGGTCTCGAAACGCGAACATATTTGTTAAGAATTTCGCCAAGTCGATCTCGCTCTTTAAGTACGGCGGGGGCCTCCGGATTATCGCGGAGAATAGTGAGTGTTCGGGCTGAACTCCCGCCTCTCTTGGTAGAATTCGCAGGACTATGCCTCTCTGGAAAACGGCTGGACGCACCGGCTCAGCGTGAGTTCTGTGATGACGGTGGATTCGCCAAACTACTTAAGAGTCAAAGGAGGTCAACCCTGCTCAGGTGGGGAACGCCGCACCGGTCCGCCAGGAGGGCTACGAAAGTAACCAGTGCGTGCCGGTAGACGGGATTGGCGCCATCGGCCAGGTCCGCTGTTGCCTGGACGACGTATTGGTATTCCCAACCGGCGTTATCGTTGAACTCGAGCTTCGCAAGGCAGCGTCCGCCTCAGCGAAACGGAAGGTGAACCCCAGGTCCAGCCGTTGCTCTAACTCCAATCTGGACCGCCAGAGTGTCTTTATCAATACGAGACCTTGACACCATGAGGATCAGTCGGGCATAATTCAAGTTGAATCGGTTTGACCAGGAGGAGGGGACGAATGTTTGAGGGTTTACTGCAGCCAACACATCTGATAATTATTCTTGTCATTGTGCTGATAATATTTGGGCCGAGGAGGCTACCCGAGATCGGCGGCGCCGTAGGCAAGAGCATTCGAGAATTCAGGAAAAGCACCAGTGAGATGACCCAGGAGTTCAAGCAAACGATCGACGACGTCAAGCAGCCGGCAGAAGACGTGAGGCAAGCCATGAGCGTGAGTCCGGTCTCGGCAAGCAGTGGTAAGGTCTGCCCCAAGTGCTCCGCCGGCAACGTCGCCGCCAGTAAGTTCTGCGGCTCCTGCGGCTCCACCCTGGCCTAGGCCACAAAAGACCCCGCCTGCAAGGACAACTCCGCCCGGACCTCAACCTGAGGGCGTTCAAGACAACGGGCAGAAGCTCTCGGGCTGGTTGCGTAAGTGTGTAGAGACGGGCCGCTGGCCCGTCGCTTTCTCTTCTTGGCTTCGGATTCCCCGTGAGTCTGCCGTCCGGCTAAGTACTCCTTTTCATAAATACACTAACGTGGGCGGTCGGCTTGGAGACCTCTGCCTGACTAAATAATCCAGCACGGATCGCGCCAGGCTGGACCCAATAACGTGTCATTCCGGCGAAGGCCGGAATCCAGAGAACGGGCGG
>JAUSEJ010000462.1 GCA_030650265.1 Dehalococcoidia bacterium
TTGGCCTCACTGAGCCCGGCGCGGGGTCCGACGCCGGGGCCACGGCCACCACTGCCCGGCTCGACGGCGACGAATGGGTTATCAATGGCACAAAGTGCTTCATCACCAACGCCGGCACGGATATTAGCGGCTTTGTCATCATTACTGCCGCAACCGGAGAGCAGGGCGGCAAGAAACAGATCAGCAACATCGTCGTGCCCAGAGGGACACCGGGCTACACTTATGGCCCTCATTATAGCAAACTGGGGTGGCGGGCCGCCGATACCCGTGAGCTGGTCTTTTCCGACTGTCGGGTGCCGAAGGAGAACGTCCTTGGCCAGCCAGGCTCCGGCTTCCGCCAATTCCTCGCCGTCCTCGATGGGGGACGGATCAGCATCTCTGGCCTGGCCATCGGCCTGGCGCAGGGGGTGTTGGACATGTCATTGTCGTATGCCAAAGAAAGGATCCAGTTCGGCAAGCCGATCGCCAGTTTTCAGGCCATCCAGTTCAAGCTGGCCGATATGGCCACCGAGATCGAGCTTTCCCGCCTGATAACCTACAAGGCGGCCACCCTCAAAGACCAGGGCAAGCCTTTTTCCCGGGAGGCGGCGATGGCCAAGCTCTTCTCCTCGGAGACTGCGGTCAGAGCGGCGGAGGACGGTGTGCAGATCCACGGTGGTAACGGTTTCATGAACGATTTCCCGGTTTCACGTTTCTATCGCGATTGCAAGATCCTTACGATCGGCGAAGGAACCTCAGAGGTGCAGCGGATGGTGATCGCCCGAATCTTGGGGTGTTAAATAGCAACGCACGGAGAACTGGAAACACAAAGGCACGAAGGCACCAAGGGCATAAAGAGCATCGAAGAACCATATCGTCGCTCTCCAAAACTTAGTGACTTTGTGTTTTACTCCGTCTCCCGCGAGTCCGGCTTGGCTACTTTTCGATGGAGTAGGAGGTGATCATCAGACCATGCTCACTGCTGAATTCGACCAGGGTGACGGTGCCTGCCCCGCCGATTGTTGTGGCAGCCCCCGAATAACGCATGATCGTGCGGCCATGCTCGGTCTGCCTGGGATAGTGGCAATGGCCGAGGGCCACGTAGTCGACGTTGCCAAGCTCAGAGCCATGGTCATGGAGGTTGATCGGCGAACTGTACGAAACTCCCCCCCTATGGTGATCCAGTTCCCCGTGGGCTAGAACCACGTTCCAGAGACTATCTGACGCCATGTCTTCGAGATTGGCCAGCGGGTCGTTGGTCGGGCTGTGTTCTGGCATGCCCCGACCCCAAACTCGCAGCCTTCCGTCCGCCGCCACGATAGTCTGACCCTCCGCGGTGGCCAGGTAACTGCTGCGATCCTTCATGCGAGAGAAGAGGAGGCTGGTCGGATCGCGATGGTCGTAAACGACATCGTGATTGCCGGGAATGGCTACCAGCGGTGCCTCAAAGGAGTGAAAACAATCCGTAACGTCGTCGACAAACCCGGCTGTCTGTCGGGTCGAATCGAAAACGTCGCCAGCCACCAGAATGGTGTCGACGCCGAGGGAACGCTCCAGGGCGACCAGGCTCCGCAGAACCTTAAGGCCGTTCTCCCGAAAGTGTGAATCCAGATGAAAATCGGAGCAGTGCAAAACCCGCAGGGGGGCCCTAATATCCATAACGTTCCTATTCTACCACAATACAAGGCGCAAGACAAAGGGGGATTTGGAACGCGAAAACGGGAAATGACGCGAAATGGGGGGAAAATGGATATTCTCTCCGACCTGACCTTGTCCCCTTTTGCCCTTTTACCCCCCCGCTACACGATCGCTGACTCGATCCCGAAGGCTCGGTTGAGGGCATCGATATCGGGAGAGACGATGAACACTTCCTGTACAGCGCTGGCGCCGTAGGCCAGGTACTTGCCGCCGCTAACTGTCTTGTACTTGAAACGCAGCCGAACGGCACCCCTGGCCTTCGAGACGCACTTTATCTCGCCCGGGATCACGCTCTCCACCAGATCAGATAGGGCCATGTTAGCCAGGAGATCGCGCAGTCCCTTGATGATGCCGTGTTCGATCTTGACTTTCTTCGAGCGGTGCTTCATGAACTCATTATAGCACAGTTGGTCAAAGAGAACCGACTTCTCGCTTGACGGCGGAAAATCTCACGGGTTATACTAAGAAAGAAGAAACTGAGCGGGCCGTAATCTTCATTCCGCTCGGATCGTAGCCTAAGAGCCGAGGTGGCGGAATCGGCAGACGCGACGGACTTAAAATCCGTTGCCCGCAAGGGCGTAGGGGTTCGACCCCCCTCCTCGGCACCTGCTTGTGTCCAGTCAGTAAGAAGCGATGGCTTTGCCCGCATCTCGCTTCCAAGGGTAGCCGTAATGAGTCCGAAGATGCCGAGGATAACGGCAACACAGTTGATACGAGTACTTCACCGTGCTGGCTGGTTCGATGACGAGCAATCTGGCTCTCATCTTATTCTGCGCCATCCCAACAAGACGGGGAAAGTGATCGTGCCGGTACACAAGGGAAAGGACCTGAAACTCGGTACGTTGGCCAGCATCCTAGAAGACGCGGGGCTGACAATAGACGATTTGAGGAGGCTGCTGTGACAAGACGATACACGCTGCTGCTAATTCCCGACGCGGAGGAAGGCGGCTATACTGTACGCGTGCCGGCACTTCCCGGCCTCACGACCGAAGGTGACTCGCTTGAGGAAGCGATTGTCAATGCACGGGATGCAATAGCCCTCTGGATAAAGTCTGCTCAGAAGCACGGCGAGCCGATCCCGGAAGAAGAACTGCCTCCGCAAACCGTCACTATCGACGTGGCGGCGTGATCGGGACGCAAGGCCTCAATCTCCATTTAGGCTGTCGGCGCCAACGCCACCGAGTACCTTGGGATGGGGTCGTTTGGGTATAGACCAAAAACACGTCTATGAAACTCATGGCCGACAAGGGCCTGCCGATCGAATTGGCGGAACTAATAGATGCTGTCGGCCACGACGCCTGCACCGTAGTAACGCAGGGAATGGGGGGGAAGGATGAACCGACAATTGTTGCTGAATGCCGTATTCAACCGCGTGTTCTGGTTACTTTGAAAGAGTATCGTTACACAATAACACTGCATCTTGAACCGGAGGAAGGTGGCTATAGCGTGACCGTTCCCGCTCTTCCAGGATGTCTGGCGCAAGGTGAAACTCTCGAGGAGGCAATCGCCATGGCGAAGGAGGCGATCGCTGTTCATATCCAAGGGTTGATCGAGGACAACGAGCCCGTTCCTCAAGAGGAGGAAACCCTGACAGCTATTGTCAAAGTGGCGGCCTAAAGAAGGCATCCACTACCGGCGAAAGGGCGCGACCGCCTCGCGAAGCCTGCTTGGAGGACCTCCCAAACGCAATCGTTTGCCGTCCATGATCCGTTGTCTATAAGGACGTGTAGGGGGTACGACCCCCTCCTCGGCACCACTTGGCCCCCCAATGAGGCTTCATATTTTGTCATGCCCATCTACGCCGAGATTGTTGATCACTTCGCCGCGTTTCCTCGAAGACACTCGATTGGCCTGTCGGCATGATCATGTTATCTCGACTCTCGAAGTAGTTCGGCTGTCTTCGTGCATCGGCGCGAGCGGCGATTCCTGGATCATCGGGTGGGCAGTTGACGCTGCCGGGTCGAGAGGTGTGGGCATGGCTTGAGGCTGGCGTGAGCTACGGGCGGCGGTGGTAGAGAGTACAGATACCCAGATACGCGCCTTGTTCCATATTCGCTTGCACGTATGGACCCAAAAGTACTGGCCTCAGTGGGGAGAACAACTCGGGTATGTCCAGGCACACGGTCCGGATCTTCCCTTGGGCAAGGGCGTCGATGATTTCCACTTCCCCATTATGTCCGAACGTGGTTACCAAGGGATAATCGGAGGCAATGGGGTTGTGAAGGCCGCTCGTCAGGTAGTATAGGGCCGCCCAGGGGCTGAGGATGAGAATCTCTTCTCCATTGGCCGCCTCGGCAAGCGCCGCCGCCCGGGCGCGAACTACATTTTCATCTGAAATCCGAACAAGGGTTCCGCGTAAATGGGGCAAGGTCGAAAAATGGTACTCCGCTGAGGTTAAGGCCTTCCACGGTTGCCCCAACATTGCCAGAAGCCCGATCAATAGCCACAGCAACAGGCTCCCAGCCAAAACACGAGCCAGAGTCTTGGGCAGGCCGGGTTCGATCCGGTACCAGACAAAGGCCAGCGCGAGCAAGATCGTGGGCATCGCATACGACAAGTGCACACTTGCTGCGCGCGGGAACACGCTGACGAAGGCAGCGGCGGCGAAAAGCAGCACTACCGCCGCGATGCCTCGCTCGCCGGGGCGGGTGCGAAGTAGAACGACCAACAGGGCGACAAAGGCCAGAGGCGGAAGCAAAAACATCAATTTTAGGTTAAACAGTTCCAGACTCGGAATAGACCCTGGATTTCGGACGAAAGAGACCAGAGAGTCTATCCCATCGAGGTAGGAAATCTGCCCATAAGTCAAATAGGCGCCCTTGTTGGTGAAGCCATACTCGAGGAGTTTCTGGCCTCCACCAGTGCGCCAGACTGGCACAAAGACCAATGCGGTTGCGATCAGGAATGCGCCCACAGCAACTGAAGCAGGGGCAATAGCGGTCCGTCCAGCCGACCTGATGGCCCCCAAAGCACGTTTGTGAGGCGCGGTACCCTGCGCCGTCGCCCCTGGCCGAAAGGCGCCACGAGTTTTGCCAAGCCAGACCACCACGAGCAGCGCTCCCAGTGCGTAGAGCCCGACGTCCTGCTTGCTGGCAAAAGACAAGCCCGCGGCCAAGCCGGCAATTGCCAGGGCCAGGATAGCATTGCGCCCAAACTCTTGATTTACGTTCCGCTCGGCTTCCAGTTGTCGCCACCAAAGTGCGGCGCTGAAGCACGCGAGGAAAAAGGCGGTTGCAATAGGTCCATAAGGCGAGCCAGCAGAGGGCCAGGCGTAGACGAAAAGAGCCGGCACCAGGAGAAGCAGGAAACGGTGGCCCAAGCCGAGCTGCCGGGCAATGTGGCAGCACAAAAGCAGCGTGGCCACAAATGACAGAGCCATCACTACCCTAACAGTCAGCATCTCCACGCCGAGAAAGGTCGCGAATGCGGCTGTCAGATACACGGACAAGGGAGTGGCGCCGAAGAAGACATCGCGATAAAGCACTTCGCCCGACATCAAGCGGTTTGTCACCTGCACGAACCAGATTGAATCGGCCGAGACGAGCCCGCTCGCAAGATAGATGAGGAGAGAAAGGACAAACAGGAAAGACCAGCCGATAAGTCGACCGGCAGCGCCAATAGCTATCAATGGCCACTGCCGAAGATGGGCAGCGCCGTCGCTATCACACCGGGCAATTCCGATGGCGGTTTCCAATGCGTCCAGAGGAGTCGAGCTGCCGCTCACAGTTTACCTTTCACGGACGTTCCGCTGCAAAGAGTTGGAAAGGTAGGAAGGGATTCCACACTGGCACGCGCTCCAGCACGGCCTCGAGGCGAGGCCCCCATTGCTGATTGGCTGCAAAGGGGGGAAAGAAGCCGAAACGGGTCATGCGCACTTGCTCAAGACCGGCGCCTTTCATAGCGCGGAAGACAAGACTAGGACGCATGCGCACAATGCCGCCATCGCCTCGCCACATCATGCCCGGCGTGACCATCATTTGGACATAATAAAGTGGGTTGAACGGATTGGGTTCTAGAAAGACCATTCGCCCGCCGCTTTTCACGAGTCGAGCTATCGCCGCGATTGAGTCATCCAGGGCATACAGGTGATGAAGAACAAAGAACCCCAACACAAGATCGAAAGAT
>JAUSEJ010000465.1 GCA_030650265.1 Dehalococcoidia bacterium
TTCTTTCCGGTGTTTTTGACCATAATCAAATGAAACGGCATGCACCTCGTACCCGTCACTGATCGCCTGATATAGCGCTGTCGTCGAATCCATCCCCCCGGAAAAGAGCACAATCGCCCTGGCCATTAGGTCCCCCTTCTCTGCCCCCATAGCATAACCTGTAACCTCGGCAGCAGTCGCCAGCCCTTCTCCCGACAAAGCGCCGCCGCTGCCCGTCCGTGCCTTGCGATATCCCTCTGTGTTTTCCCTTCCGGCATCACGATCACACTGCCGTCGGCCAGGCCGCACCCGGCGACTATCTCTCCAACCTCATTCAGATCCGTTCCGGCGCTGACCACGAACTTGAACGTCGCCCCTGGCAGCCGGCTGAAGTGCACAAGCACCTCCGGTCGGTAGCGACGGGCCTTCTCATTGCCGGAGTTCGCCAGTTTGGGGCTGACATTGAACTGAACGCCCCGCTCGATCATCCGCTCTGTCGGCGCAATCGTGCCGTTGGTTTCGATCTCAACCTGCCAATCCACCGGTATCAGGTTCAAAAGGCGGTCAATGCCCTGCGCCTGAAGAAGCGGCTCGCCCCCGGTGATCACTAATATTCTGGCCGGATACTGGCCCACCATCGCCCATGCCTGCTCCACTGACCACCTTTCCGGTTCGTCATCGGAGAGCCCGAGGGACCTATCCCAGGTGAACCTGCTATCACACCAGTCGCAGTGAAGGTTGCAAAGGTGAAGCCTGAGAAAGACCGCTGGCTTCCCCAACGACTGCCCTTCTCCCTGTATGGAAAAGAATACGCGGTCGCCGCTAACCAACAGGCTGTATGGACCTGATTCGACCTCCCCGGCAACCATGACCTACTCCACCACGGCTTCGGCAAATGACGTTGTCGACTCCCAAATCCTGACGACGACCTTCGTCACGTTTTCCTGCTTGAAATGCCCGGCAGCCTCCAAGGCCAGCATTTCTGCCGACTTGGCAATAACTACGCCAGCATGATCGAATTGACGGAAGTACTGCTTGACCTCCCCAAAGTCATAGACGAAGTTCCAGGGACCGGCCGGCCTTCCCGTAATCCAGACTTCAACCCTGTACGAATGACCGTGAAGCACACCGCATTGGGGATGGCCTTCCAGTCTGTGCGCCGATTCAAAATCGGCCCTCTTGTAGATCGTCACCACGCCTGCATTTGCATCAAAAGACATCTAACCAAATCACCTCCATTTCCCGCCAGGTCCCCCGATAGGCCCACCAATCGTCCCGGCCAATCAGCGTGCCACACACCAGTTCACTGCCGTCCCTCGCACCCCGTCAAGGGATCTGCCTGCCGACCCCTTCAATACGCCCCACAGCGTCCTCTCTGCCTCACGAAATAGTTCAGCCGCTCCGGCCAATCACTGCCAAAAGGTAGAACAACATAGGCTCTACGCCGAAGTTTCCCTCGACGAAAACAATTAGACGGCCCGTATCCAATAGCTCTTTGGCTACTAGGCCGTTGAAGGCCGCATCATAATGAAGTCCAGGAAGGATAACGTCGATCTGGTAGAGACGAAAAGACAAGGCAACTAGGGTAGCAACGGCCATCAGAACGAAGTCCCGCCTGGAAAAGAACAGGACGGGGTCTGAAGGCATGGTAGCCTTGCCTGTGGATGATGTTCGAGACCGATCATTGGAAATTGCGGTGATGCCAGTTCTCCCTTCCTGCGCCCAACTCGGAGGTGAATTATAACACAGGCAATCGGGGAACAACAGGTTCTGTTGATAATTCGGTGATGGAGCATCGGTCATCTCGCGGCCAGAAATTCTACCTGACCGCGCACAAGGTGGATGCTATCATTTGGCAAGAGATCACTGGATGGAGAGACATGATAGCCCTATCTAGCCGCTATGGCCACTCTCATTACCGGCGCTTCTACTTTACCGGGCTGCCGGCGGCAGAGGCTGTGCCTTGGCCAGATGAG
>JAUSEJ010000478.1 GCA_030650265.1 Dehalococcoidia bacterium
GCTTCCTCGGCACCTTCTTTGTTCTTACCGACGTCACAGGGACGGGAGAATACATGAACTGGGACCAGTTGAAAGAGATGTCCCTGGCCGGGATGAAGATCGAGGTTCATGGCCGCACCCATTTAGACTTGACCAAAATGACGGCCGCCCAGATGACCAGCCAGGTCAAAGGGGCCAGGGAGGCAATTCAGACCAGGCTGGGCGCGGATTCCAAGTTCTACAGCTATCCTTCCGGCCGGTACAACGATGACGTCATCGGTCATGTCAAGTCGAACGGTTTTCTGGCCGCCGTTACCGTCAACCACGGCACCGAGCACACAGTCCAGAAGGCCTTCGAGCTAAAAAGGGTGCGCATCGACGGCAGAGACGGCTTCAGCGTGTTCGCCCGGAAGTTGGGCGAAAGTCCGTAAGGCGGAGCGAATAGTGGGTAAAGACCGAGGGGCCTTATCAGCTCAAAGCCTGCCAAAACCGTCAGGACTTGAGGCTTTAGCCGGCCAGCGCCCTTCCAGAATCCAAACTCTTTCCAACTTGACCAACCGAATGGCCGATTCAAGGCCAACTTTGCATATGTGGATTGGCCTGACACTTACGCCACCTTGCCCGGCTGAAGCCTACAGTTCGGGGGATGCTCCACCTCGTCCCCTTTTCAGCCCGGACTCACCCGCCGATTGACCTGGTTATGATGAAAACTAAGAAGGCCGCGTACCACGCACCGCCGAAAAGAAGCCATTTGGCCGTCAGATTTCCACGCAATCGCATGACGCCGAATATTATCCCCGCGGATATCAGGGCTACCGGCGCGCTGATGAAGGCGTAGGTACTTTCGGGGGTGGCACTAAAGGTCCAGCCGGTAAGGGCGATGCCGATTGCCGTGGGAATGCAGCTCTGGAAGACCATCGCCCCCGTGATGTTGCCCATCGCGAGTGTGTCCTTTCCCCGTCTTACCCAAAGGACACTGTTGAATTTCTCGGGGAGTTCAGTCGCCACAGGTGCGATGAGGAGTGCTAAGATAAGCGGCGCAATACCGATGGCGTGGCCCAAATGGTCGACCGAATCGACGAACATGCGGGCGCCGACAATAATCAAGGCAAGTCCGGCTGTCGCCTGAAAAATAGTGACCATCAGGCTAGGTGGCGTACGCAGAATAGGGCTGATCTCGTCCATGCTTTGGACGTCCACCGCAGTGTGTGCCTCAACAACCGGCGTGGCCATGCCACTTGCCGGAGTCAGACCGATCTTCCGGGCCAAAGAGCGGAAGAATCGCGCAATATGAAGCGGATTAAGGTCATCACCTATCTCGGTCTCATCGCTGAACTGACGAAGTACGTATACAGCGTATAGGACAATGAGGCTAGCAGCGACGACCCAGCGGACTACGCCCTGCGGCTGAAAGAAACCGTCTTGCGGCAGAAAGGCCACGCCAAAGGCAATGGTGTAAGCGATGAAGAAGAAAGTCATGTCACGACCGAGGACGACGGGATTGACGTTCATTTGCGAAGTGCGCCGACCTGTTCTGGTGAAAATTAAGATCGCCGTACCGGTGACAAACATAGCCAGGGTCGCCAACATAAATGGCGCGCCGAGAATGGCGCCGATACCAATCTCATGAGCCACTTGCTCGCTGGAGGCTCCGGAGAAGAATATGGCGATAATGGGAATGAGCGTCTCCGGCATCGCCGTCCCTACAGCGGCGAGTACGCTGCCCACGACGCCCTCGCCCAAGTTTAGCTTGTTCCCTATCCACTCGATGCCGTTGGTGAATAGCTCGCAGCCTAGCAGGATGACAGCCAGGCTTGCTACAAGAATCAGAATATCCAACTTCGCTTTCCTCCTAGTAGTTTGGTTCCTCTCATGGCAGGGGCGAACGGCCGTTCGCCCCTACTAATGCAGTGGCAAGTCCATGTGATAGTTTTGGACGACCTCTTCGATCATGGCAGCGGTCCTCGGATCGGGCGGCAGCAGAGGTAGCCTTGGTTTACCGACGTTGAAGCCGACGAAGTTGAGCGAGTGTTTCACTGGCATCGGGTTTGCAATTACGAACATGGCGTTCACCAGCGGCAAGAGTTGACGATGAATGGACGCCGCGCCGGCAAAATCGCCGCCGATAAATTTCTCCATCATTCGCTTGATCTGCAAGCCAACCAGATGGGAAGCGACGCTAATGACACCGTAGCCGCCGATAGAGAGAACGGGCAGCGTATCGCTGTCGTTCCCGCTGTATACAAGAAAATCGTCCGGCGTGTTCTCGATGATGGCGGCAATCTGCTCCAGGTTGCCGCTGGCTTCCTTGACGCCGACGATGTTGTGAATCTGACTCAGTTTGACCACGGTTTCGGGCAGTAAGTTGGTTATCGTCCTCGCAGGCACGTTATAGAGGATGCAGGGCAGACTTGTGCTGCGGGCGATGGCGGTGAAATGCGCGTACAGACCGTCCTGCGTCGGCTTATTGTAATAGGGAACGACAAGAAGGAGGCCATCGACCCCTGCCAGTTCCGCAACGGCCGACAATTCAATGGACTCGGCGGTACTGTAACTCCCGGTGCCGGCGATGACACTACCCCTGTTCCCGACCGCCGCTTTCACCTCGAGGAAGAGGCGTCGCTTCTCCTCCATGGTCAGGGTGGGTGATTCGCCCGTGGTGCCGGAGACCACTACCCCATCGCTCCCGGAGTCCAGCAAGGCCAGCGCCAGTCGATTGGCTCCGGCATAGTCCACCTGTCCCTCCGCGTCGAAGGGCGTGACCATTGCCGTGATTAAGCGTCCAAACGCTGCCATTTCGCCCACCTCTCGCCAGCTACAGCCAGCCTCTCTTCATCATCACTTCGGCAATCTGGATCGCATTGAGGGCCGCTCCTTTGCGAACATTGTCTGCCACAATCCACATGGCGATGCCATGCGGATGGGAAAGATCCTCGCGGATCCTCCCAACAAATACATCGTCCTGCCCGGCCACTGACCAGGGCTGAGGGTAGAGGCTCACCTCGGGATCGTCTAGCACCTTCACGCCGGGGGAAGCGGCGAGAATAGTGCGCACCTCATCCGGGCTGATCCGGC
>JAUSEJ010000491.1 GCA_030650265.1 Dehalococcoidia bacterium
GATATGAACATTGCGGCACGCGAGCGAATTCTAGAGGCTCTTCGGGCGCACCCAGACGGGCTATGCGACGACTGTCTCTCTGTAGAGGCAGGCGTCATGCCTAGACAACAGGTCAATCAGATTTGCCGACCTCTGAACGTACAAGGCATGATTTCCAGGGATCATCATATATGCAGGGGATGCAATCGCATGAAGCTTGTGAACCGGCTGATAGACTTACTCAAACCCGGCCAAGTCCGACGTACGTCCCCGTCCGTAGCCGATATCGTTCAGAGGCAGAGCTCGGAAATACACGGACAATACATTTTCTGCACATACTGTTCAGCGTCCAAGAGCGAGGAGCCAGGACCACTTCCTCCTATCAGGCGTTACCAAAGTGGCCGCATTGCGAAGATTTACGGGGCATCCCTGGACATTGGCGTGGGTTTCAGAATCCTGTCGGGCAAGTATGGCCTCGTTGGACCCAACCAGCCGCCTATCCCCTATTACGATCACCTGTTGGCCTCGCAGGAGGTCGGACAATTGGCGACTTGTGTTGCCGACCAGCTACGCGACTCTATGACTAGGAGCGTGGTGTATTTCACGAGACCGCTCCGTGACAGTCAACAGCTTTGGCCATACCATGATGTTATTGCGAGTGCCTGTAGCAGGGTATCGATCCCTGTTTCGGTAATCGAGATTGAGTGAGGCTTCGGCCATGAGTGAGTGGCGCGCAATCATGGACCTTGCTGAAGCTGCCAAACAGGAGCTGGTCAGCGATAAGGCTCAAGGGCGGAAGGCATTCGAGAGACTGCTATGCGACTTCCCGAGGGACGGGATGGTTTACTTCAAGCGCGGCGAGGCTTTTGAAGTGGTCGGCGAGTATGGTCTGGCTATGGCAGACTTTCGAATGGCTGAGTCATTGTTTCCTATGCCTAACTGGAAAGCGAGTGCTAGAGATGGCTTCCTAAGAGCTCAAAACCGTCTATCGTTTCATACCCGCGTCACCAATAGCGAATAAAAGAGACTATGCAGGGCACCGAATCGTCTCATCCCGCTTGACGTGCGCCCTCTCCGTCACCACGTCGAGTGGCTGTCCTCGAACTCCCGTCGTGAAAACGGCACCCCGTCTGTCGAAGAAGAGTTTGCCCGGGGGAGTCTCCCCCATAAGTCGCACGTTGTGGAGAATCAAGAGTCCACCTGCTTAGCCTCGGGTCTATAGACCGGTCTGCAGAACCGCCCCGTACGCCTCCACCGTTTGACTGGCTATCTCGCCCCAGGTGAAATGCCGGGCCAGTTCAATGGCGCCCGCGGCCAGCCTCTCCCGCAGCGAGGCTGAGCCGGCCAGCTCTTCGATGGCCTCGGCCAACTGGCCGACGTCCTCCGGCGCCACCAGACGGCAGTTCTCACCATCCGAGAGAGACGGCCCGTCCCCACCAACAGGG
>JAUSEJ010000492.1 GCA_030650265.1 Dehalococcoidia bacterium
TCTTCCTATACCGGTGGCAATATGGTTGATGCCTGTTCGTATCGTAGTAATTCTGATGGTACGCTTCCGCCGGCCAAAAGCCGCTAACGGGTATCAGGCGCGTCACGACTTTGTCGCCTTTGACCTTGAGGAATTCTATCAATTCTTCGGCGGTCTTCTTCTCGGCATCGTCGTTGTATAAAACGGCGGACTGATACTGGCTGCCATGATCCGGACCCTGACCGCCCAACTGGGTGGGATCGTGAATCTCAAAGAAGAATTGCGCCAGCTCTTTGAAGCTGACCTTGGCCGGATCGTAGGTTACCGCCACGGCTTCCAAGTGTCCCGTCTTTCCCGAGCAGACCTCCTTGTAAGTGGGATTCTTCGTCGAACCTCCCATATAGCCGGAGACGGCCTCAATCACCCCCTCTTTATGCTCAAAGAGATACTCGACGCCCCAGAAACAACCACCGGCAAAGTAGGCTTTTGCCGTGGCCACGTCTTTCCGGGCTGGCACGAATTGTAAAGAAAGGGAGTTAACGCAATGCCTGCTGTCTTTCTTCGTTAGTCTTTCTCCTCGAAAGACATGCCCCAAATGGGCCCCACAATTGGCGCAGAGTATCTCCGTGCGTCTGCCATCGGCGTCCACCACTCTTCTAACGGTGCCGGCGATTTCGTCGTCAAAACTTGGCCAGCCACACGAGGACGAGAACTTGTCTTGTGAAGTATAGAGCGGGGCATTGCATCGCCGGCACTGATAGACCCCTGTATCCTTGAAGTTGTTGTATTTCCCTGTGAAAGGGGGTTCTGTGCCTTTATGGACGATCACTTTCTTTTCTTCTGCGGTTAGTTCGTTGTAAGTATCTTCCTTCACTCGATTTCTCCTCGCAGTCCCCCTCCGTTGCATCTTAACCGATAGGGCCAAAGGCCTAGTGCTATTCTAACTCGCTGGCCAGTCCCCTGCAAGCACGATCTCGGCTGAAGGAGATGCTTTGTCCGGACGACAACCGGGCGTAGATTATGACCGCCGTTTACTCCCGACTGGCAGCTAACCCTAATCCTGCGAATTGCCTTGCAGCCAGGCGTGAATGAACAAGGAGGGTGGTCAACTATTAGGCTATCGCCCTGGTCAACTATTCAGTTGACAAACTCGATTGTCTTGGCCTCTAATGATCTCATCGCAAGCTTGGTACCCAGGCGACCGCTCCAGGCAGCTCTTGACGTTTTGGCAGCGGACGATCTCTTGAAGCAGGCTCATTTCTGAATCTCCCAAGCGCGCTGGAACACAGATAGTATTGCCATTATGTCACAGGTTGACATTATGCGGACATATCTGCTCGATCCGGTCTGCCGGTAGAGCGGCCGCCGGATAGCCGACGACGAGGAGGCCTTTCACCACTTCGCACAGGGGGAGGCCCACCACGTTGTTGTAGCATCCTTCTAGGCGCGTCACTGGATGGAAGGCGGAATTCTGGATGGCGTACGCGCCGGCTTTGTCGAAGGGGTCGCCCGAGTCGACGTAGGCGGCCAACTCTGCGTCGGAGTAGTTACGTAACCAAACTCGCGTAGTGACGACAGACGAGTAGATTCGACCCATCTCCTGGCTTATGATGGCGATTGCCGTCAAGACGGCGTGCTCACGTCCGCGCAGGGTGCCCAGCATGACGAGAGCCTCCTGGCGGTCCTTGGGCTTGCCAAGAACGGCGCCGTCGAAGACGACAATGGTGTCGGCCCCCAGGACGAGTCCCTCCCGTGTCAGCAGTAAGGCAGCCTCTGCTTTGCCGAGTGCCACCCGTTTGGCGGACTCAGCCGGCTGTTCTCCCGGCAAGGAACGCTCATCGATATTGGCCGGCAACACGGTGAAGGGCAGGTTGAGACTGGCAAGGAGATCGCTCCGGCGCGGCGAGGCCGAGGCGAGGATCAAAGTCGGACTTTGGATCACAATACTTCTAACGTGGCCACGGTTTCGACGTGGTACGTTTGCGGGAACATGTCGATCGGCTGGATGTCCTTCAACCGGTACTGGTCGTCAGCACAGAATAGCTTCAGGTCACGCGCCAGCGTGGCGGGGTCGCAGGAAACATAGACGATCCGCTCGGGATGGAGTCGCTTGAGGGCCTCCACGACCTCGCGCTTGCAGCCGGCGCGGGGCGGGTTCATAATGGCCCGCTCGACGCTTCCCACGAGACGAGGCAGGATATCTTCGGCCTGCCCTTCAATGAATTCCGTGTTCGTCATGTCGCCCGCATTAAACACGGCGTCTGCCAGGGCCACCGCCGAGGTCTCCACGCCGATAATCCGCGCTACCTTGCTAGCGGCCAGCAAGCCCAGGGTGCCAACACCGCAGTAGATGTCGAGCAGTTCATCGGTTACCTGCGGTTCAAGGCAGTCAATGGCATACTGGGCAAGTTGCACTGCCTGGGCACTGTTCACCTGGAAGAAAGAGCCGGCGCTAACGCGGAAGCACCGTCCTAGAAGCTCCTCTTCGAAGAAGTCAGGATTGGCTGACGATAAGTCGGGTCTATTGTTGCCCTCCTGATGGGTAAGCAGTTGACCGGTTTTCTCGCTGTAGCGGATGGTTACGTCGCCCTCGCTCTGAAGTCTTTTTGCAGTCATAGTGGCCAGAGCTTTGTTGATCTCCTCGTGCATAATCGGGCAGGTCGGCACGGCGAGAAAGCGGTGACTACCCTCTTCGCGGAAGCCCAGTCGTCCGTTGTACGTGGCAAACCGGGCGTTATTGCGGTAGTGCCAGGGATTGGCGGCGCCAATCGTGGGATTTACGCTCACATCTTCGCCAAAGCCGCCGAGGCGCCGGAGTTGATCTTTCACGATCTGACGCTTCAGTTCCAGTTGAGTAAGATAGTCGATATGCTGCCACTGGCAGCCGCCGCAACGGCCAAAGAGGGGACAAAGGGGCTCAACCCGCGCCGGGGAGGGAGTGAGCACCTCGACCACCCTTCCTCGCCTGTAATCCTTCTTGATGGTGGTTATTTCGACGATGACTTCTTCACCCGGAATGCCGGGGCCGGCAAAGACCACCTGGTTGGCCAGTCGCCCCAGGCAGTCCCCGCCATAAGCCATGCCAGTTAGTTTGAGCTTGATTCGTTCGACGGCCATTATGTCTCCATTCTGTGGTCCGGTTATTATCCCGGACTGTGTCGATTGTAACGTCCACCGGGTACCTGGTCAAGCTATCTGTGGTTCGACTAATGCTGCGATTGACGGCTTCGCGACGGACGTTTGGAATGCGAAATGCGTTTGGATCGCAAAAGGCGCGAAAGGTAACGAAGATCGCGAAAGCGGGGGAGGTGTTTCGTGCCTTTCGTGTCGTTTCGTGCTCTTCGTGATCCAAGATCTGTTGGTTCGTGGCCTTCGTGGTCCAAACATGTCCCTACTTCGTCATAAACATCGTTCGCTTGGTCCTGACGTACCAATCGGTGATATTGAGGAAACGGGAATTGGAATCGAAGATCACGCCAAAATCGGGACCTTTTACCAAAGTATCGATGGCGTAAACGTAGGTAGGATAATAGAGCAGGAGGCTAGGCACTTCGTCGGCAAAGATGCCCTGGAACTCGTCGTAGTAGGCGATGCGCTTCTCCCTGTCGGCGGTTTGCCGGGCCGCCTCTAGAAGGTCGTCGGCTCGCTTGTTCGCGAAAGAAGCGAAATTAAAGCCGTCGGGCTTGGCCTGGGAGCTATGCCACCAGCTATAAGGGTCGGGATCGCCGCCGGTCGACAGGCCGTAGAGTATGGCATCGAATTTGCGGGGAATGAGGAAGTTCTGTATAAGGCCGGCGTATCCGCTCGCCGAGACCTTCACGTCGATCCCGAGTAAGCGAAATTGTCTGGCCACTTCCTCGGCGCAACGAACGCGCGCCTTTTCGTCGTTGGTGAGCAGGGCGAAGCTCATTCTCGTTCCATCTTTGGCTCGCACGCCGTCAGCGCCGAGCTTCCAGCCTGCTGCATCAAGGAGCGCTTTAGCCTTCTCCGGATCATAGCCAAACTGCTTGACGTCGGTCTTGTAGGCCCAGGTGTTGGGAACTATGGGACTGTGGGCGACAAAACCCAAGCCGCCGACAGCCTGGTTGACAATCTTCTGCCTGTCGAGAGCGTAAAGTAGCGCCTGTCTCACATTTTTGTCTTTGAAAAAGACCGACTTCAAATTGAGGAACACTGCCGTGTAATTGGCGCGGACCGCCTCGTAGGTGGTAAGCTCCTTGCTCTCTCTCAGGCCCGGCACATCCTCCATGGCGTCGATGACCAGACCTTGAATTGACTTCTGTTTTAGGGCTGTTAGAGCCGACTTGTAATCTGAAAAGAAGCGGAATCTGATCTTGGACAAGAAAGGAGTCTTCTCCCCATAGTAGGAATTGTTCGCATCCAGAGTGGCAGAGTCGGCGGTCAGTTCCGTAAGCTTGAAGGGGCCTGTGCCAATGGGCTGGCTTCGGAAGTTAGTGCTCCCAATGTCCTTTACTGCAACACCTCTGAAGGAGGCCGCTGGTAGGATGCCCACGCTGGCGTAACCAATAATCGGCGAAAATGGAGCCTTGAGCGTCAGCTTCACCGTGTAGTCATCGACCTTCTCCACAATGGCATTCTTCCACAGATCGGCGACAAATGGGCTACCGGGGAACTGAGGGTCCTGGATAGCGTGAATGGTGAACACGACATCGTCGGCAGTGAAAGCCGTACCATCGTGCCATTTTACGTCCCGCCGCAGATGAAACGTGTAGACAAGGTTGTCCTCGCTGATGTCCCACTTCTCCGCCAGGTCCGGGACGACATATCCCTGTCTGTTCACTTTAGTCAGACCGGTGAAGACGAGAGCAGACAGGTCTTTTTCGACATCGCTAATGGCAAACAGGGGATTTATGGCGGTGGGAATTCCAGCAGTTCCCTCAATGAAGGTGCCTCCGGCGTCCGGAGTGGATTGGCTGGTCGCAGTTACGGCCACATATGAGATGAGGACGATCACAAGAATCGAGCCGACCACGGCTGTCAAAGCTTGCCATTTCATATCTTCGGTGCTAACGCTCCTGTTCCCTGATGACAACGAGTGAATACGCGGGGGTCGCCGTAGGACCCACCGCACCGTAATCCTGAGGAGACGCACTAATAAGTAGGGACCGCGACGAATCGACTACGCTTGCGCCAGTCTGACATTGACCATGGAGAGCAAAACAAAAAGCACCGCGAGGAATATGGTAAGCTGAAATAGTACCTTCTCGACGCCACGTCGTGTGCGAAAGACGGAGGTATCGCTGCTGAATACGCCGCTGAAGCCCGAGCCTTTAGCCTGCAGCAAGATAATCAAGGTCAGGACCACGGCAAGGATGATCTGGGCGATATTGAAATAGGTTACCATTATAGCCTCTCTTAAAAAGCGTCTCCAAGAAATCGCGTCTCTACGAATGAGTATTGGCCGCCCAAAACCGGCGACAGGCCCGATTATACCACGGCGCCGGAACCGAGGCAAGTAGAATCCGCCGTCATCGGGGCTCTTTTGCCCTGGCCTGCTAAAAACAATTACCCCTATTCTGGAACCAAACCTGTGAGCGGGATAATCAGCGAATCTGCTCCTGTGGCCAGGGTGAGCCGGCTTCCTGTGGCCGGGTCGTAGAAGCCAACCCGGGCGCTCTGGATCCGGCCGAGATCGTTCGCTGCAAGGGTTAATGAGTATTGATCGGGAAACTTTTCACCCTTCTGCCAGTATGAAGTAGGATAATTGCCATCCACCGGCTCGCTGTCGGTCTGCGTCACTATCGTCCCGGCGCTATCCAGAAGGTGAACGAAGACTTTGTAATCCTTCTTCACCTCGCCGGCGACCTGCCAATAGAGCGTTAGCCCGAGCTTCCTCTGCCCGCCGGGCCCGTTGCTCTGCGTGCCGACCGCCAATTCGTATCCCTCCAGGTTGAGGGCGCCGCCGAAAGTGGCATCCAGCCGGTTAGCCGGGCTGCCGGCAGATGGCGTCGGGCTAACCTTGATGCGGCCCAGGTAGGCGGTCGTCCTATCCGAGCCGGCGAGTTTCAGCCTCGTCATCGTCTCCAAGACATAGGCGCCAACCTCAAGACGGTAGACGCCGGGCTTTGTCGCCGGTGGAATGGCCACAGTATGGGGATCCTGGTAGATTTCCGTCCGCTGCCAGAGACTGGTCGTACCGTAGACATCACCCGGTTGTCGATCATGCTGCGCCAGCAACAGGAAACTCCGGTCGTAAAGATGGACGAACACTTTGTAATCTACATTGGACGGAGCGAGCCCCCGCCACGACAGATTCACCTGTACCTCATCACCCGGTTTGACTGTGGCAAGGAGCCTATCGGTGGAACCGGACAGCGATCCCTTTTCCGACTCCTCTCGAATTACCTCGAATCCCACAAGACCCATCTTGCCAGCAAAATCAGCCAGCGTGGGGTTGTCCTCCAACTTCGAACTGGCCGACCTCGCCGGGAGGCCGTTCAGCGTACCGAGTTCCGACGTCCCCAGCTTCTGGCCATTGAGCGCCACCGTAAGACGAAGACTGAGTTTCTGGAGAGGTCGCCGGGGCAACACAAGTCTGCGGACATCCCTTACCACCTCGTTGGGCAACCATTCCTGGAGGTGAGCAGTACCGAATAAGATCTCGCCGTCCGCGGCGGGGAAAGCGGTTCCCTGCTCATCAACCCATTCAAACAAGGCCGTAACGTCGTGCGCCTCTCCCCGCAACGCCTGCCAATAGACGACCGCCTCGGCATCCCAACCCTCCTCGATCGAGGGTGACTTCAGTTCAAAGCCGGCCAATCGAATGACCTGACCGAAATCGGCTTGCATAGGGCGCTGGCCGTTCAAGCTAAGCGCCTGCCCCATGACGGCGGGGGCCCGGGGCAAGAAGTCGGCAGCAACGGGAATCGCAATGAGCGCCAGGAGCGAAAACCCCCAATAGTAGCCGGCCTTCCAGCGCCTTCCCCTAGCCAGCGAGACGATGGCCAGAGCCAGTAAGGCGGCTATCGTGATGATCCGCCCGGCCGTCCTTGCCGGGGTATCTGTAAACCAAAGATCGACCGTATGGTTACCAGACGGAACGTCAACGCTCACAAGTCCGAGGGGCTGCGATGGGTAGACGGCGGCAGCTTGACCGTCGACTTTCGCTTGCCAGCCCGGAAAAGCGTAAGCGTGATAGCGCAAGCT
>JAUSEJ010000497.1 GCA_030650265.1 Dehalococcoidia bacterium
CTCCGGCACCACAAGCTCCGCGGCGATCAGGTCAACCATCTCCCAGGTGTCCTTTCCCTTCAGGGCGTCGGCATCCCTTAGCTCGGCTTCTCCATCGTGGATGTAGAGGTAGACCGGCCGATCGGCCGCGCCCTGTACAACCAATGCATCGAAGCCCGCGAATTTCAGATAGGCGCCGAGAAAGCCATTCGCCTGGGAGGAAAGGGAGCCATTGGTCATGGGCCCTTTGGAGACGACGGAGAAGGTTCCCGTTCCCCCCATGTTGGTTCCCCCTAAAGGTCCGGAGGCAAAGATGAGACGGTTCTCCGGATCGTAGGGACCCACGCCGGGCGGCACCTCGTCGTAGAGAATCTTGGCTGCCAACCCCGTGCCGCCAACCCATTTTCGCAACTCCTCCGGCCCTGGCACATTCTCACTGCTAAACTTGCCACTGGTAAGGTCGGCACGCAGAATCTTTCCGGCATAACCCGGGTGACTAGCCATAGTTAGGGATTCCTCCTTGAGCCAATATTGGTCAACTCTCCCATGACTTCTCGACGGCAGCGACTTTGCCGGCGGTGCGACCCGTAGCGAAGCAGTGCATCAGCATATAGCCACTGCTGGGGTAGCGCCGTCCGACGTGCCCGCCCGTGGTCTCACCAACGGCATACAGCCTGGGGATGACGTTTCCGAATACATCCACAACTTGTGTCCTAGTGTTTATCTTGATGCCGCCGACGGTCTGCATGAAAGTCGGCTTGTATCTCATGGCATAGAAAGGTGGCTCCTTGACCGGAACAAGGTGCAACTTCCGGCCAAATTGGGGGTCTATGCCCTTCTCGGCGTTCCGGTTGAAGGTGGCAAGTGTTTCTCGCAGGACATCCGGGATCAGACCTAACTTGGAAGCCAACTCATCGATCGTCGGGGCAGTTAGAATCATGCCCCCCTCGATCTCTCTGACCAGGCCAGCGCTTCCCCGTGGCTGAAGGAGAATCTCCCCGTAGGTCCGCTTCACTTCCTCGTCGAAGATACAGAAGCAGGTCTGATCTTCCAATTCCAGAGCAATCTTCGGGCCCAGCAGTGCGTAGTGCAAGTACTCGTCGACAAACCGGACACCCTGCTTATCCACGAGAATGCAAGGCGCCAGGCGAATAACGGTTATCTCCGGCACCCGGACCGCCCGCTCGTCGCCGCTGGAAGAGGCCCGTCCCGAAACTACCCCTTCCAACAGAGGCTCGAGTACCCCCATGTTTACCAGATCTGCACCCAGGGCCTGAGCCGCCTTGATGCCATCGCCCGTGGTCCCGGAAGCACCCATATTCAGAATCCCTTTGTAGGCGGCAAGGAAGTTTCTCACCATATCCTGATTTCGCCCGAACCCACCACTAGCAAGGATGACCGCTTTTCTCGCCTTGATGGCTCCCTTATCGGTCTGGACGCCAATCACATCTCCGATATCGGGGTTGGTGATAAGCTGCAACAGCGGCGTTCTAAATAGTACCTCGATGCCCCTGTCGTCCACGGCCTTTATCAGCGGATTCATCAGCCCCCAGCCCTTGCCGTGATCCGCGGGCGAATACTTCCTGGGCCTGAGAGGGAACCTGGCCGCATACTCGGGTAAATCCTCAAAGGAGTGAACAGTCGGGTCAGCAAAGCGCACGCCCAGATCGACGAGCCAATCGATGTTCTCACCGGACATGCAGCAGTCTAGTTTGACGATCTCCTCGTCAACCAATCCACCCGATACGGCCATGACAAATTCGCACATTGCCTCGCCGCTATCCTGGATATTCATTGCTCTTTGAATAGCTGTATTGGCGCCATAGACCGCGCCCCCCGAAAGGACTGTGTTCCCACCCGGTCCGGCCATCTTCTCCATAATGAGTACACTGGCTCCCGCGTCATGGGCCTCGATTGCCGCGGCAGCGCCGGCGGCGCCATATCCCACCACTATTACATCCGCTTCTTTGTCCCACTTCTCTGGAAACAAGTCTCTCGTCCTTCAATCCATCGATACCAGTATATTAGCCACGGACTTCAGTCCGGGGAATCAGTTCCACGTCAATTGTCCCAGGGCCTCTCGCCGGCGGCTACCTTGCCGGCCGTACGACCGGTGGCGAAACAATACATTAGCATCCAGCCGCTGCTGGGATAGATCTGTCCGACGTGTCCGCCGGTAGTCTCGCCAGTGGCGTACAACCTGGATATGACGTTTCCGAAAACATCAACTACCTGAGTCCTGGTGTTTATCTTGATACCGCCGACGGTCTGCATGAAGGTCGGCTTGTATCGCATAGCATAGAAAGGCGGCTCCTTGACCGGCACAAGATGCATCTTCCTGCCGAATTGGGGGTCCATTCCCTTTTCGGCGTTCCGGTTGAAGGTGGCCAGGGTTTCTCGCAGGGCCTCTGGATCGATCCCCAGTTTGCTGGCGAGTTCCTCAATCGTCGGAGCGGTGATTAACATTCCCCCTTCGATCTCTCTGACCAGACCTTCACTCGCTGCCGGCAGGAGGAGATCAGCGCCGTAAGTCCGTTTCACATCCTGGTCAAAGATGCAGAAGCAGGTCTGGTCCTCCAACTCTGTGGCCATCTTAGGACCCAAAACGGCATAATGCATGAACTCATCGCCGAACCGCTTACCATTCTTGTCCACTATAATGCAGGATGCCATTTTGTGAACTGTTATCATCGGCACCCGAACCACCCTCTCGTCGCCACTGGCAGAGACCCGGCCTGACACCACTCCTTGCAGTAGTGGCTGGAGCACACCCATGTTTGCCAGACCAGCGCCAAGGGCCTGAGCGGCCTTGATGCCATCGCCGGTAGTCCCCGAGGCGCCCATGTTTAGGACCCCTTTGTAGGCAGCAAGATAGTTCCTCACCATCTCCGGATTGCGGCCAAATCCACCGGTCGCCAGGACCACAGCCTTTCTCGCCTTGATATTTCCTTTATCAGTCTTGACGCCGATCACTTCCCGGGTATGAGGATTCGAAATGAGCCGCAGCATTGGGGTTTTCAACATTACCTCGATGCCCCGGGCCTCCACGGCATTTCGGAGCGGCCTCATTAGCCCCGAGGTTTCTCTGCCCTGCTTCCCTGGCCTGTGATGTCTGGCTCTCGGAGGAAACCTAGCGGCATAGTCCGGCATGTCTTCGTAGGAAAGAATATCCGGCTTGGTGTCAAACACCACACCCAGATTGACAAGCCAATCGATGTTTGCGCCGGATTGCTCGCAGCATTGCCTAACGAGGGCCTCATCCACCATCCCGCCGGACACGCCGATGACGTAGTCGATCATCTCTTCTACGCTGTCTTGAATCCCGTGTGCCCTTTGAACAGAGGTGTTGCTGCCGTAAACGGCGCCCCGCGTGAGGGCAGTATTGCCACCCGGTCCGGCCATCTTCTCCAGAATAAGCACGCTCGCTCCCGCATCGTGAGCCTCGATGGCGGCGGCAGCGCCAGCGGCACCATATCCTACCACTATCACGTCCGCTTCTTTGTCCCATTTCTCGGGTATCATATTTTTCGCCTCCAATGAGCATTCCATAGCGTCATGCCCCACTAGTTCAACAGCGCCGCGCAGTGTCTGAGGCAGCCATCATTGTCCGCCCGCGTCGTGTAGGAGCGATCTGACGCCAGAAATACTAGTGCCCGAGATAGACTTCCTGGATCAGCGGGTTATCCCGCAGATCGCTGGCCGACCCCTCCAACACAACTCGCCCGGTCTCCAGCACGTAGCCCCGGTGGCAGAGCGCCAGCGCTTGCTGTACCATCTGCTCGACCAGCAAGACTGTGGTCCCGCCCGCATTAAGTTCGCGGACCACGCCGAAGATCTTCTCCACGAGTATGGGCGCCAGCCCCAGGGACGGCTCGTCGAGCATGAGCAACTTGGGCCGCGACATCAGACACTGGGCGATGGACAGCATCTGCTGTTCACCACCGCTAAGGCTAACAGCGACATTACCGCGTTTTGTCTTGAGGATCGGGAATATAGTGTACATCCGTTCCATATCCTCGCCGATTTCCTTCTTATTCCGCCGGCTGTAGGCGCCGAGAAGCAAGTTGTCGTAAACGGACTGTCGTTGAAAGATGCGATGCCCTTCTTCGGCCTGGGCGATGCCTGCGCCAACAATGGAATGGGCAGATTGGCCCTGAATGTCCTTACCGGCAAAGCGGATGGTCCCTCTGGTTGGCTTCAGGAGGCCGGAGATGGTCTTGAGTATGGTACTCTTCCCGGCGCCGTTGGAGCCGACGATCACCACCATCTCCCCTTCCTCAACTCGAAATGAAACGCCACAAACCGCTTCTACGCTGCCGTATTTGACTTGCAGATCGTTTACTTCCAGTAGCATGTTACACCTTATCCCCGAGATAGGCTCGAATCACCTCAGGCGAGGACCTGACCTCGTCTGGCGTCCCCTCCGCGATCTTTGCCCCATAGTCAAGCACCGTGATCCGGTCCGATATCTTCATGACGAGGTTGACGTGGTGTTCCACTAGGAGCACGGTGCAGCCGAGACCCCGCACCTTGGTGATGATATCGTCCAGGCGCGCGATCTCCTCATGTGAGAGGCCCGCCGCCGGCTCGTCGAGCAGAAGCAGATATGGCTCCGAAGCCATGGCTCTGGCCATTTCCAGAAACCGCTGCTGGCCGTGGGGAAGGTTCTTGGCCAGTTCATTCTGCCGGTGGGCCAGTCCCACGAACTGAAGCCATTCGAGGGCCTTGCTTCGCACTGCCTTCTCCTCCGCTGAGGCGGGAGGTACCCGAAAGATGGTACGAACGAGGCCGGACCGGCCATGCATGAAGAGGCCGAGCATCACGTTCTCCAGCACCGTAGAGCCTCCCAGCACCTTGGGCGTCTGGAAGGTGCGGGCGATGCCCAGACGCGCCGTCCGATGCGGCGATGTCTCTACAATTCGCTGTCCCCCAAACTCGATAGAGCCACCGTCGACGGTGTAGAAACCGGAGACGAGATTCAACATGGTTGTCTTGCCGGAGCCATTGGGACCGATCAAGGCGTGGATGGAGCCGGCATCCACCTTCATGTCCACATCGTCAATGGCTCGCACTCCGCCGAAGCTCTTGTGAATTCCTTTCACTTCGAGCAGAGGTCCCTTGTGCTGGGAGAAATGGCGATGACTGTAGGCTGGTGGCTCTGCTCGCTCGACTACCGCAACTGCGAGCTTCTCACGCTCGCCAGGGCTAGTGGTACCACGCACCCTGTCCATGAGCCGGTGTATAGCTCCCATGATGCCTTCCGGGATAAAGAT
>JAUSEJ010000506.1 GCA_030650265.1 Dehalococcoidia bacterium
GAAAGATTTAGCTGGGAAACGCCGATAACGCCGATTTGCCGGTATGTTCTAGGCTTCAAAGCCATCTACGATGGTATTCCCGATATCGTTGGCGATTGTCAGGTCAATGAGCATTACAGTGCAAACGGTGATGCTCTTCAGGAGACAGCCAAAGGGCTGTTGGTTTGGCGCAAGGCCGACAACAATACAGCGTTTACCGATGGCTACCGCACGTGGGTTAACGGTCCATTCGGTATTCAGCAAAGGTTCAACACCGAGAGATTCGAATGGGAAACACCAATAGCACCGCCGACTCCCACTCCTACTGCTTCTCCTACTCCTGTACCCCAAGTACAATCACAAGGGGCCAAGTATCCTGGTCTCAGCTACGGGATGCAGGTAGATCAGGGAACTAACCTGCCCAGGGCCTTGCAAATGCTCAGATCGGCAGGGTTCACCTGGGCCAAGGTTCAGATCCGCTGGGATGTTGTAGAGTCTTCCAGGGGTAACATCAACTGGGGCTATCTTGATGGGATAGTGAACCAGATGTCAGCCAACGGCGTTCGGCTCCTATTCAGCTTCACTGCCGCTCCCAAGTGGTCGACCCCATCTGATTATACCGATCCGGGGCCGCCTAGAGACCCGCAGGACCTGGCCAATTTTGTCGGCGCCATTGCCGCGCACTACCCTGGCAGAGTTCATGCTTACGAGATGTGGAACGAGCAGAACGTCTTCTTCGAATGGGGCGGCCGGGGAAAGCGACTGAACGCGGCAAAATACGTGGAACTTCTCAAGGCCTCCTATATCGCCGTTAAGAAGGCCGATCCGAATGCCGTGGTTGTCTCCGGTGGCCTGACGCCGACTGGCTGGAACGATGGCGATACGGCCTATGATGATTTGGTCTACATGGACATGATGTACCAGGCCGGCGTAAAGGACTATTGCGATGCCATTGGTGTCCATGGCAACGTGGTTATGCCCTACGCCGCTAACCTTGCGGCGGGCGCCAACGGAGACCATGGAAGCTTCTACTTCCGCCGTTTCGAGCAAATCAGGGATATCATGGTCAAATACGGCGATCAAGACAAGCAAATGTGGTTTACTGAATTCGGCTGGCCAACGTCCTCGGAAGGCATACCGAATTTCCCTTACGCGACGCGAATAAGCGAGGCGCAGCAGTCTACTTGGCTTGTGGAGGCCTACCAATTGGCCAAGGCTCGAGGTTACGTAGGAGTGATGCTTCTTTGGAATCTCAACTTTGCTCCCAGCGCCGAGGAGAATGACGCACTGGCCAAGGCAGCCTACAGCGTACTACATCGCGACTGGTCGCCACGACCAGGCTACAATGCGCTAGCGGCCATGCCGAAATAGTTTAACCGGGGACCCGGCTCATCCGCCGTATGGTAGGGGCGTCCTTCTGCAGAAGGACGCCCCTACCATGCCCGCCAACCACCAGCATCTGACCAAAGACAGTCGACTCGCGGCGACAACCAGGATGGGCGAAGCATTCGCAAACAAGCTAGATAGCTCTAAACAACGTTGATTCTGTCCTTCTCAAAAGGACTTGGCCCCTACAGCCCGGAAGACGTTTCGAGCCGTGTACTACAGTTCGACTCTTGACTAGTCCACATCTTCCCACCGAATTGTCCCGAAACAGTCAAGAAAACAAAGCGTAGTTTCCACGGGGCCTTTGAGGATGGCGACCACAGCCTGGCGATATCGCCGCACCTGTTTTGCGTATTTGTTCTTCAACCCTTCAAATTCCGCCTCGCCGTTGATGCGGTCGGTCTTAAAATCGATGACCCCCCAGCGCTGAGCATCCGGTTCACCGATGCTGTACAACAAGTCGATCCGGCCTAACGTCGGCTCCTCGTTCCCAATGACGTAGTAAGGCGCCTCGTGCCAGCGCTTTGCCCTACCCAGATCCATCCAGCGGGGTTCCTTCTGCAGCCGGGCCAGCAACGAAGAAGCCTGACGAACGTGGTCGGCGATGTCGTCGGCGTCGATCAAACCAGCGGTGAAGGCTGCAGTATGCAGAAGCCGGGCCAGAGCCGGATTGCCCGGGAAGCACCAGCGGCGAATGGCCTCGTGGACTAAGCGCCCCACTATCGACCCTTCAACGTAGCGGCGACGGGTGATGCGCCGAATCTGAAACTCGGGCGTGCCGGTACCGGCCGCTGACTCGTCCCCTCGCCCCTTGACGAGCGGATCGAGGAGCGAAGCCAGCGGTTTCTCCGGCGGCTCCGTCTCGACAGTAACTACCGGCTCACGATTGACACCGATCTCCGGGACTGTGCTTTCGGCCAGAACGGCGATCTTCTGGCCCGAACGAGGCAAGACCGATACTCTTGGAACTCCAGGCTCGCCGGCAATCATCTCAAGATTCAGACCGGCAGCTTCGGCCAACAAGGTCAGCCAGGAGCCTGACTGGCGACCAGACTTGTGCCCACAAATAAGAAGCTTCTCTCTAGCCCGGGTGGCGGCGACATAGAGCACCCGGAGGTCCTCATAGTTGGACTGCGCCTCATCGATGGCTTTGGCGAGGCCATAGGCCAGCGGCTTACCGTCGAATCCGGAGGGAGAAGGGACGAGGCCAAACTCGTTGGAGAACAGAGCGGGGCCGTAGTTGGACGGTCTTGTTCGCGCCGCGTCAGCGATTACCACGACCGGAAACTCGAGTCCCTTGGCCCGGTGGACGGACATCAGCCGCACCGCGCCGCCTGCCTCGGCCGGCGCCTCGCCTTCACGCGCCCCGCCCTCGCGCAGGGTCGCCACATATTCGAGGAAATCCGCCACCCTGACCAGACCACTGGCGCTAGCATCGGCCAGAAGCTTGTCGATGTTGCGCTGCAGTCGAAGGCCCGAGCCGGCGGCGCCGAGAATAGCCCGGTATAGCGTCTTGTCGATCAGTTCCTTGATCAACTCGGCTACCGTGACCCGGTCGACCAGGCTGGCAAGGTCGTCGATTATCGTGAGCGCCCGCCCGGCTTTTTGGCGGTCAGACTCGGAGAGATGCGATAGGTCTTCTTTAAGGGCAAGTCGGAAACTCAGTCCTACTTTCCCGTCTGTCCGGTCTGGCCAGCGAAACTGATACAAGGCGGCATCGCTGAGGCCAAAGGCTGGCGAGCGTAGCAAACCGGCCATGGCCAGATCGTCCCAGGGATCGGCCAAAGCGCCGAGTATGTTTAGAAGGTCCCGAACCTCAGAACGATCATAAAAACCTCTGCCGGCAACAGTAACAAAGGGAATGCCCGCTTCCTCCAGCGCCGCCTCGTACGGTGGAAACCCCGCCGCCGCGCGAAAGAGTAGCGCCACCTCTTCCCATTTCACGCCCTGCCTCTCGTGTAGATCAAGCAAGCGCCGGGCCAGCATCCTCGCGGCAACCTGCCGGCCCATATCGCTGTCCTCGCCAACACCGTACAAGACCTCGACGTAAGGCTCCTCAAGGCCCGGGCGGGGCTGAAGACGCCTGGCTTCCAGAGGTGAAAACGCCACGTTGTTCGGCGAGCGATCATCGACGCCCCGGCCCATGACCGACGCCAGAAGGTCATTCAGAGCCTCCACC
>JAUSEJ010000535.1 GCA_030650265.1 Dehalococcoidia bacterium
CTGGCATGGGCTTGAATGCCGTCGTGGCCTTCCAGCTTATCGTCCAAAACAAGTTGCCATGGCAGGCAGCAATGGGTGTCGTTTTCCTTGAGGGCGTGGTTATCACCGTCCTCGTGCTGACCGGCTTCCGCCAGGCCATAATGGCAGCCATCCCGATTTCGCTAAAGCGGGCCATCGGCGTCGGTATCGGCCTGTTCATCATGTTCATTGGTCTCACCGATGCCGAACTCATCAAATGGGGATCGAAGGATATTGGCACTCCGGTTGCGTTGGGAAACCTGACTAGTGGACCCGTTCTCGTATCCATCGTCGGCATTCTCGTCACCATTTGGCTGATGGCTGCACGAGTCCGCGCCGCCCTATTGATCGGCATCTTCGCCAGCACCGTGTTAGCCATATTAATTAATTACGCCAGCGGTCTTACGGCGTTCACGATGCCGGGCGTGGCCGTTCTGCCGTCGTCGCTGGCCGCGATGCCCGACTTCTCCACTATCGGTCAGGGCTTGAGCCTCGAGGTCTTTGCGCGCCTTGGCATTCTGACGGCAGTGCTCACGATCTTCGCCATCATGCTCTCTGATTTCTTCGACACGATGGGAACTGTAATCGGCGTTGGCGGCGAAGCTGGCTTACTCGACAAGAAGGGTGATCTACCGCGATTGAATCGCGTGTTACTTGTCGACTCGCTGGCAGCGGTCTTTGGCGGTGCGGCCAGCTCGAGTTCTGCCACGACCTACATCGAGAGTGCAGCCGGAGTAAGCCAGGGTGGACGAACCGGCCTAACCTCGGTCGCTGTTGGCGTGCTGTTCCTACTGGCGATGTTCTTCGCTCCCATCGCCGGCATCGTGCCGGCCCATGCGACTGCTCCTGCCCTGATCGTCGTCGGCTTCCTCATGGTGAGATTAGTGAAGGATATACCCTTCGACAATTTTGAGGAAGGCTTCCCGGCTCTCATCGGCATCGCCGTAATGCCGTTTACCTACAGTATCACCAACGGCATAGGCGCCTGCTTCGTCACTTATGTCTTCCTAAAGCTGGTCAGGGGCAAGAGACGTGAAGTCAATTGGATGATGTACGTCGCCGCCGCTGCATTCGTGGTGTACTTCGCCAAGCCTTGGCTGCAAATGGTATTCAACATCTAGCGCACTGTCTCCCAAGAACGGTGCACATCTGCTCTTTCACTGCCGTTCCTGGCGGACCTGCAGGCTAGTGAATCCAATAACAATTCTGGTTGCCTGCCGTTCAGGCAACCAGAATCACAAACCTACCGCAAACAACCCGTCCAAGCCGTCTCCTACGGCTTCCAATCCGCTGGGGCGCAAAGGAAACTACGTGAGCAGGTTCCAACCTTCTCTGCCGAATCGCATCGGCCTGGCGTTCCGGGTTGAACGGGTCAAATAGAGCGCATGCGGTTGTTCTTAGGATTGTGCTCGAGTTCAGCCAGTCCCAACGCTTCCAGCAACGGGGGGAGATACATGGCGAATACTTCGGCTGAAGTACCCTTCTTCAATCCATACCAACCTCCCACCGGATTCTTCGGTGAGCGGGCCCATTCCTCAACGGTTCCTTCGGCGGCTGGCTTCTGTTCGTCGGCACTGCCAAGCAACATCCAATCGCCGTGCTGCTTGAGCATGGCTTGCGGGTCCTCGATGCAGCGCAAATGGTAGCTTAGTTTCGTTGTCCCGACAATACACACCAGGGCTGGCGGGTCGGAAGTCTCGTCACGGTATATCTTATACTCCGATGTGCCGGGCGGCGTTTTGAGAACCCAAGGATCTTCGGCCGTGCCATTTCCTGTAGCGATTTCGCTCATTAATTCCTCACCTCCAAATTATACCGACGGAGCCTGATGTCCATGAGCGGAAGCTGCTGCCTGCTCGCTAATACCATCACCATCATGTTTTCCTTTTCTTGTGAAGCGACGAACCGTCATCATGAAAGCCAATGTATTCGTGAGTTCCATCGCAAAAAGGCTTGTTGCGCGATTCTCCACA
>JAUSEJ010000023.1 GCA_030650265.1 Dehalococcoidia bacterium
TCAACCGCGAGTTCGGCCGCATATGCCAGTACCGCCCTCAAGTCTTCTTCACTTAAGAACGGATATGAGTCGAGGATATCGGCGAAGGTGTCGCCAGCGGCCATCATCTCGAGGAGAAGATGGACGGGAACACGCGTCCCAGTGATGCACGCCTTGCCGTGACAAACCAGGGGGTTAACCGAGATTCGATCGAGAAACTCCTTCATGGATAGCCCTCATTGATGATTGGCGGGAGTGCGAGGGAGCCGAAGCCTGTTAAGACAGGGCTGCTTGCCCCGCCGCGGTCCGGCTTAGAAACGCTCAACCACAGATGGTCACGACCAACCCTAAGCCGCAACCTCTATCACGACGGCCTGAGGATGTTCAAATTCCTCGGGAACCGGCTTGCCCTGTTCTTCTAGAGTTTCGACGTATAGAGCAACTGCATCTTTAGCCATCGCGATGGCCTCCTCAAGCGTCTCTCCCTGAGTGTGGCAACCCTTGAGGGCAGGCACCTCAACCCAGTAGCCGCCCTCTTCGAGGTCCGGGTGCAGAATAATAGTATATCGTCGAATCTTCTTCACAGTAATCTCCTTAGATCCTCGGGTGACAAGCCCGCGTCCTCAAGAAGCGAAGAGAGAAGCCCAGTCTTGAGAATACGTCCAGAATGAACAGGCACAACTACGTGGCCAGCCTTAACATCGTGCTGAAGGATCACGTGGCTTCCGGTTTGGCGCACCTCATGCCACCCGTCCCGCTTGAGTGCCCCTAGCAATTCTCTGGCTGTGATTCTAGGTAGTCTTGGACTCAACCTCGCCGTCCTTGACGGTTCAATGGCCTTCCTAACACTGACAGGAAGTCGCTGCGAACCAGTAGACAAAAGAGTTTGCCCAGCGGAACAATGGCGGGAGTGCGAGGGAGTCGAACCCTCCCAGGACTAGGCTGCTAGCCCCGCAACGGTTTTGAAGACCGCGAAAGCCACCGGGCCCCATCCACTCCCATGATGTAGACTATACTATTATAGCCGCAACGATTGCCATCGCGCAAGTCGGGCGACGAAGGGGGAAAAGGGGAAAAGGGTCCTTCAGCTGAAGGAGGATAAAAGGAGGGGAGGCGGGAACGAAACACTCAAGAGGTTGACACAATCCCTACCATTTTCCCCTTTTCGCCTTTTACCCTCTTACCCCCGCTACAACGCGGCGTCTATCGCCTTCTTTAGCTGGCCCTTCGGCTTGAAGCCGACGATCCGGGCCGCTTCCAGACCGTCCTTGAAAATGATCAGGGTGGGGATGCTACGAACGCCGAATTTCGTCGCCGTGTCAGGGTTCTGGTCGACGTTCATTTTAGCAAAATCCACTTTGCCCTCATATTCGCCCGCCAGCTCCTCTACTATTGGTGACACCATCTTGCAAGGCCCGCACCAGGCCGCCCAAAAATCGACAAGAACAGGCGTCTTGGCTGCCACCACCTTCTCGGCAAAGTCCTGATCTGTTATGTCAATTGGATGTGCCATTTCTCTGTCCTCCATGCTCTTCTTTATTCTTGCGCTCCAGCAATCCCTGCCTTATAGACTCCACCAACCCGTTTTCAACCGCCTGCCCGGCTATTCTGAGAGCGCTGGCTATCGCCTTGGCATTAGAGCGCCCGTGGGCGACGATCGCTACGCCATTCACACCCAGCAGCGGCGCTCCCCCGTACTCAGAATAATCAAGTCGCTTTGCGGCGAGTTTCAGGGCGGGTTTCAAGACAAGGCCGGCCAATTTATAGTGAAGGCGGCTCGTGATTGCCTCCTTGATGGTACCTAGCAAGAACTCGCTGACCCCTTCGGTGATCTTAATCGCCACGTTTCCGGTGAAACCGTCCGTCACGACGACGTCGGCCACCCCCTTCGGCAAGTCTTTTCCTTCCACGTTTCCCATGAAGTTGAGGCCACTCTCCTTGAGCAGCCCGTGACTCTCTAGCACCAACTGGTTGCCCTTGGTCGCCTCCTCCCCGATGCTGAGAATGCCAACTCGAGGAGCTTTCAGGCCGAAGACCTTCTCCATGTAGACCGACCCCATTATGGCGAATTCGAGAAGGTGGACCGGCCGGCAATCGGCGTTGGCGCCAACATCCAGCAAGAAGGCCTGTCCCTTAGTAGTAGGAAAGACGGTACCCAGCGCTGGCCGCTCTGCCCCGGTCAGGCGACCGAGGACAAATAGCGCCGAAGCCATGACGGCGCCGCTATTGCCGGCCGAGACAAAGGCCGAAGCCCCGCCGCTCTTTACCAGGTTAAGGCCAACGACGATAGACGAGTCCTTCTTCTTGCGGTAAGCAAGGCCTGGATGCTCGTCCATCTCCACCACCTGCGAGCAATGGACGATGGGCAAATCAAGCCCTTTCGCGTCCAGCCCCTTCAGGACCGCACTAATCCGGCCCTCGTCACCCACGAGGACGACATCGACAGCGCCGGACCTCGCCGCTGCCACGCCTCCTCTAACCACCTCTTCCGGTGCGTGATCGCCACCCATCGCATCAAGGGCGATTCTGACCGCCATGCCGAAAATCCCCCTGTCCTATAATTCCCATTTGTCGCAGCGACCACCCCAACGGGCGATAATCTGACGGTTCATCCGGATTTGAATGATCTCGCAAACATTGGAGCAGGATTTACATTCGAAAGATGAAGTCTTGTAGTCTCGATCGCCAATACCGAATCCGTTGAACTTGCACGGCTCTTCGGCATACGGCTCGTTCTCGTGGGCGAGCAACGCCGCGCCAATGGCCCCCATCACCTGATAATGCGGCGGCACCAGAATCTCGGCCTTCAGTTCATTTTCGAAAGCGCGGACGATACCCTTGTTTGCCGCTACCCCGCCTTGAAAGACGATAGGCGCCAGGATTTCCTTGCCCAGGCCGAGATTGTTCAAGTAATTCCGCGCCATCGCCTCGCACAGACCGTTGAGGATATCCTCGGTGCGGTGGCCCATCTGCTGCTTGTGGATCATGTCGGACTCGGCAAACACGGTGCAGCGACCGGCTATTCGCACGGCCGCCTTACTCTCCAAGGCCATCTCACCAAAGTCCTCGATGCGAATGCTCAGGCGCGAGGCTTGTTGGTCCAAGAAACTCCCCGTCCCCGCTGCGCACACCGTGTTCATGGCGAAGTCGGTCACCACGCCATTGCGAATGATAATGATCTTGCTGTCCTGACCACCAATTTCCAGCACGGTCTGGACCTCAGGGAAATAGAACGAGGATGCCACGGCATGAGCCGTGATCTCGTTCTTGATGACGTCGGCCCCTACCATTACGCCCGCCAGGTAACGGGCGCTACCGGTTGTGCCAACCCCTTTGATTGCCACCCCCGCCGGCAACTCGCTTTCGATCTGTCGCAAGCTCTCCTGGATAACGCGAATCGGCTGTCCCTGCGTCCGCATGCATAGGCTAGTCAGCAGATTATCTTCGGCGTCGAGTACGGCGATTTTTATTGTCACCGACCCGATATCA
>JAUSEJ010000198.1 GCA_030650265.1 Dehalococcoidia bacterium
AGCGTCCTCCAACGATATGCCAAAGCGCATCAGGTAGGGAATCATCATCTCGTCGTTGAAGAACGAATACACGCCCGGCTGGATGACCAGTGAGTCGGCGATCTTCTCCAAGCGCGCCTTCGGGGTGTTGCGATGCAGGCGGATGGCAATTGCCGGCTGCACGAGCCCTATCTTGTTCTTTGCGTCCATGATCACGTAGGTCATCTCGCTGGTGATATCCCGTCCCTGAGCATCCACGCCGCCAATCGTGCTCACCCGTGTGACCAGGGGACCGCCCCCGCCTCCCTGCGCCGGCGGCGTCAGACCCCCTTCCTCGTTCGCCTTGAGCATCGTGTGCTCCACAAGCTCCTGCGCCTCGTCCCTGGTCAGGTGCCCCGCGGCGACGTCCCGCTCATAGAAGGGCGAAAACATGGTGTCGAGCCTCTCCCCATAGCCAGAGCTTTGTAAATCCAGAATCCTCGTCATCAAGTTGACAACCCAGTAGCACTGCAAAGCCTCATGGAGCGTCCGCGGCGGCTTCGCCGGCACCCACTCGCAGATCTCGGCGATTCGCGACAGGTCTTCCCGCCGTCCCTCATCCACCTCGGTCTCCACCATCGTTCTCGCCAGAGCAGCAAATCGCTTGCCAAAGCGGGCCAATGCCCGGAGGCTGATGATCGCCGCTTCCCAAAAACGCTTCTTCTCGATGTAGCGGCGGGTATCCGTCAAAGCGGCGCCATCGGCATCAGCCACCAGTGTCGCCAGATACCCTTCCGCTTCGGCGATCAATCCATCAACGCCTACTCCAAAGACCTTATCGTAGTTCGGCGTGCCCACATGCCCACCATGCAGCCACATGAAGGTGCCATGCTCGGTGTACGACCAATAGGGCTTGACGTGGTCCGGCAGAAGGTCACGCTCACTGCCGTGTATGCTGATCTTCTGCCAATACTTGTGAATCTCGTGCAATTCCGCTCGATCGTCATCGTCGATCAGCGAGGCATACTCGTTATCGATAGCCTTGTCCAGCCACCGCCAGAATAGCTCGGGGAAGGTGACAAGTGAACTCGGACGGGAGGCGATATTCCCCACAATAAGCTCGTGGGGCTGAATGAAGATCTTCATGTTGTCCATCAGGTACGCCATGGCCTTTGCCCGGCGAGTAACAATCGGCTCACCCTCTGTCTGCTTGTAGGACTCGGTGATGAGGCGCGCCCGGTCAATATCCAAGCGCACTCCTTCCCGATAGGGCACACGCGTGGTGTTCTTGCCTCGCTGGCGATCCTCCATGCGTCCCAGGCCGCGCATGCACTTGCTCTGGTAGGCATCCAACTTCCGCAACTCCACCGTCGGAGTTCGTTTAAAAGTCATCACCATTTCCAGCAACCCTCCTTATGGACTATGCGTCTCCCAGATGTGGAAGCCTTATACCTATTATACGGACTGTGCAGACTAGAATCAAGCATATCTCCTGCAAAACCTGTCGCATACAGAGACGACTGCTCGATATATGCTACCTCTCCATTCTGATTAGTGACTACGCGCCGGTCTGGAGCCAGAAGGCCTTGGGCTCTAGTTTGATTGGCTTGATGTAGACATCGGCAATGCGCAACTTCTGGTAGAGCCGGTCGCCACGGATTGTGACATCCAGGTATCCTCCTCGTCAGTTGATTACCTATCCGCCCGCTTGAACCGGGGAAGGGTCACCCCTTCCGGGTAATCCTCAAAAACCACTTCCACGGGCATACCGATATATAGCTCTTCGAAGGGTGCATCGATAACGTTGCCGGCCAGTCGAACGTTGCCGGCATCCGGCAACTCCACTATAACCAGGTTGAAGGGCACCCTCTCTTTCAAGGCCGGGTGGACAGGATGGGCCACATTA
>JAUSEJ010000552.1 GCA_030650265.1 Dehalococcoidia bacterium
CTCGAGGCAGCGGGTGTAGAGGTAGGATTTGGCGCCCAGCCCCGGCTGCTTTCGCAGAAGTTGAGTCTCGCCTCGTTGGATGAAGTAAACCGTCAAGCTGCTATCAGCGAAGTCAAGGCCTGCGTTGATGAGGCCTACTTCTATAATGCGCGATTGCTGGCTACTTTGGACGGACCGCAGTCGGATCCCGGGCCGGCGGGTCGGGAACGGGCCACCGAATTGCTGGCTGATTCGCTAAAGCAGATCTGTCGTTATGCTGGGGAGCAGGCCAGGGACTACGTGATGGCGATTTCACTGGAGACCTTTGACCGGTCGATCGACAAAAGGAGTCTCATTGGACCCACCGTCGAAGCGGTTCACCTGGCCCAAATGGTGCGAGATGCCTGCCCCAATTTTGGTTTGACTATTGACCTTAGCCACCTGCCGCTGCTTGGCGAGACTGCCGCAGAGGCCTTGCATATGGCCAAGGATTACCTGATTCACGCTCACGTCGGAAACGCCGTTCTCAAGCATCCAGATCACCCCGCCTTTGGGGATCTTCATCCCCGTTTCGGCCTTGCTGAGGGCGAGAACGGTGTCGCCGAACTTGCCGATTTCGTAGATGTTCTGTTCGAGATCGGCTACTTTCATAAGAATCTACCTACCATGAAGCCTATCGTCACCTTCGAGGTCAAGCCACAATTGCCGGGCGAGAGTCCGGAGTTGATTATCAGTCATACCAAACGAACATGGTACGAGGCCTGGGCCAGTCTGTCCTCTAGCAGGAGAGACCGCTCGCGGGAGGCCACATGAAACCTAAAGTTTTCGTGACACGTCTAATTTCCGGTGAGGCCCTAACTTTGATCGAGAAGGCTGCGGAGATGCGGGTCTGGGAGGGAGAACTCCCACCCGGGCGCGACGTTCTCCTCAGCTTAGTGAGGGAAATCGACGGTCTCCTTAGCTTGCTTACCGAGAAGGTGGACGCAGGTCTGATGGACGCTGCCCCCCGGCTCAAGGTTATTAGCAGTATGGCCGTCGGTTACGACAATATCGATGTGGCCGAGGCCACGCAGCGGGGGATTCTGGTCGGCAACACGCCCGGAGTGCTGACCGAGACCACAGCCGATCTGGCCTTCGCTCTCCTACTTTCGGCTGCCAGACGAACAGTCGAAGGCGACCGTTGGACGAGAGAGGGCAAGTGGAAGACGTGGGGGCCGATGGTCCTGCTTGGCTATGATGTCCACCATGCGACGCTTGGAATCGTCGGACTAGGGCGGATCGGCGCCGAGATGGCGAAGCGGGCCAGGGGATTCGACATGCGGGTTATCTATCATAGCCGCACGCGCCGGCCAGAAGAGGAACTGCGCCTGGGCCTGGAGTGGCGGCCCGACCTGCACAGCCTTCTGGCGGACTCGGATTTCGTCAGCCTTCACGCTCCCTACGGCGCCCGGACCCATCATATGATCGGCCAGAGCGAGTTTGCCCGGATGAAGGCAAGCGCCATCTTCGTGAATACCTCCCGTGGCTCTTTAGTTGACCAGAAAGCTCTCTACGAAGCTCTCCGCCAGGGCAGGATTGCCGGCGCCGGACTGGACGTTACGGAGGTTGAGCCGCTGCCGCTGGACGATCCGTTGTTGACCCTGGATAACGTGGTCATAACGCCTCACATCGGGAGCGCCAGCCACGCCACCCGCACCAGGATGGCGATTATGGCAGCGGAGAACCTGATCGCCGGACTTCAAGGCAAGCGCCCTCCCAACTGCGTCAATCCGGAAGCCCTGAAGGAGTAGTCCCATTGGGCAACTCACCTCGCTACCGCGAGCGACGGCTAGGATGATCGTGAAGGATCCCCCGCGTGGCGCTCAAGTGGATAATGTTCGGCGTTTACTCCGGCCTCTGGTGCTGCGCCTCTACGCCTGGAAGCAGGATTGGCTGGTATTCCTCGTTCCCGCCATGGCGAGGTATCACCGGTTGCCATTGGTCGGCCGGTTTCTGAGACGATTGGCGACCATCTACGCCCGGACCACGTACCACACGGGAAGGGTGGCGCCCTACGAGGAAGTGCGCGCGCTTATCATGCAGGGGGAGGGCTATGCCGCCGCCGTCTGCGCCTGTCGAAAAGTCTGGAAGCACTGTGACGTGACGGCGATGCCGCCCACCTGTCTCTATGTGGGCCTGGCCGCCGAGACCTGGGTGAAGTTCAAGAAGCCCGATGCCAAAGAGATCGATCGCACAGAGGCACTCCGTCTTCTCGATCGCTGTCGCGATATGCATCTTGTGCACACTATCTGGACCTGCACCACCGCCGACACCTATGCTATCTGTAGTTGCTGTCCTGTGGACTGCGCCGGCATGCAGCTAAGGAGGGCGGGTATCCCCGAGGGTAGCCAACCCTCTTCCTATCTGAGCCAGACCGACCCGGATCTCTGCGACGCCTGCGGCGACTGTGTGGACTTCTGCCACACCTACCCCTTCGGCGCCAGAAACCTGGTTGGCGGTCTTGTCGAGGTCGACGAGAGCCGCTGCGTCGGCTGTGGCGTCTGCCGGGACGTGTGCACGCGCGGGGCAATCGACTTGCGTCCGTGCCGGTATGCCGTATAGGGTGGCCCAACGACCGCCCACCGCTATTATGGAGCGTTCGGTAATGGCCGTGTGGGGTCATAACCACTTGTTGCTGTCATAAGTCAAATCATGTCGCCATTCGAGCTTAGAGGCGGACGATTATGTGCGACCAAGTGGCATGGTTATCTTAGCAACAGTGTGGTTACCTAAGAGATTGCGCAATGTTGGCCATGGCATCGGTCAGGCCAAGCTGTCTAGGCTAATAGTCTCTCGTCTGCCACAGTCTTTCTGTTAGGCTTCACGCTCAACATGAGTTAGACGTATGCCTAGAAAGTGAAGGTAGTGCAAGGAATTACTGGACGAGAATAACCGCCCGTGTTCAGAAATCTAGATGGTTCCTCAGCCATTGGTCAACCGCTTCGATGCTAGATAGGCCGCTCGCTACCGCCATCATCAAATCAAACTGCTCATCGGCGCGCGCTATCAGGTCGAGGCCATTGATGGCGAGAAACGTCATTGTGACCAGGTGGGCGAGGCGCTTGTTCCCGTCGAGGAAGGGATGGTTACTCGCCAATCCCCACAGCAAAGTAGCAGCTTGCCCGACAAGATCTGCTTCGTCGTAAAGGGCAGCATGCAACGGGCGGGCCAAAGCTGATTCGAGGAGACCCCAATCGCGGACGAACGTGGTGGGATCTGAGTTATCCAAAGCCATCAGCTCAGAATATAGTACGAATACCTCGTCCACGGTCAAATAGATGAGCGTGCTAATCTGATTCGTCCCCAGCCCGAGCTAAGCGCTGATAGAGTTGGCGGTTTCTCGCCATCACCTGTCGTCCTGCCGAGATTACTTCGGGCCGCATGCGTGTCGAAACTGAAATGGCCTCGATGCGAATGTCCCCCGTCTCGGCGACTACCTCGACGTTGACGTATGCTCCCACTGCCAGGTGTGCTATGCGCGCCTCCTTGGCGGGGATCGTGACTGCCAGACTGTTGCCGTCCCGGCGAACCTTGACCAGTGCCATAATAGCCCCCTTTTGTTGGGAACTGCGCCCACGGATAGTATACGATTTCATTACATCGAGGGCAAGATGATTGCCGATGGCGAATGAGATGTGATTGGCATAAGCATTTGTCTGTCTTTTCAAGGCGAGGCTTTTCTGCTATACTTCCGCGGGTGTGCAGGTCGATGGATGCCTGCAACTCCACGAGTTCTTCAGATGAAGAACTGGAAACTGGAGGAGGCGTAGATGCCGGTAGTCGCAGTTATTGGCGCCCAGTGGGGCGATGAGGGTAAGGGAAAGATCGTCGATTTGCTTGCGGCAAAAGCGGATATGACGGTCAGGTTTTCCGGGGGCAACAACGCTGGCCATACCATAAACAACGAGATGGGTGAGTTCAAGCTGCATCTCGTTCCTTCAGGCATATTCCACACCAATTCGGTCTGCATCATCGGAAATGGCGTGGCGATCAACCCGGAAGTCCTGCTCGACGAGATGGACTCTATCAAGTACAGGGGGGTTGACATCTCGCACCTGTATATCAGCGATCGGGCTCATCTCATCATGCCGTACCACCTGCAACTCGATGCCCTCGAGGAGGAGGCACGCGGCCAGAGCGCCATCGGCACCACTAAAATGGGGATCGGTCCAGCTTTCGCCGACAAGGTCGGGCGGCTGGGCATTCGTATGGGAGATCTGCTGGACAAGTCCCAACTGTGGGAGAGGCTCCAGTTTGCTGTGGCGCAGAAGAATCGTCTATTGACTAAAGTGTATGAGGCTCCGCCCGTCTCCGACGAGCAGTTGTTTCAGACCTGCCTCCAATACGGCGAGCGCCTGCGCCATCACATCACCGAGACCAGTATTATGGTTCATGAGGCCATCGAGCAAGGGAAAGCGGTTTTGATGGAGGGTGCCCAGGGTACGCTCCTCGACCTCGATTTCGGTACCTATCCTTACGTCACTTCGTCGTCGCCGACGGCGGGCAGCGTCTGTCTTGGTGTTGGCGTTGGTCCGACGATGATCGACCAGGTCATTGGCGTCTTCAAGGCTTATTCCACCCGTATCGGGGGTGGCCCGATGCCAACGGAACTTGCCGACGATATGGGGCTGTATCTCAGGGAGAGAGGCCAGGAGTATGGCACGACAACCGGCAGAGCCCGCCGCTGTGGCTGGTTTGATGCCGTGGTGGGTAAGTTCAGCACGCGTCTAAACGGCTTTACCAGCGCCGCCATCACCCGCCTGGACATCCTTGACGATTTACCCGAGATCAAGGTCTGCGTGGGCTATCGGAACGAAGGTTCGATCTACGATTATCCGCCCAGCAACATCTCCCTCCTGGCCAAATGCGAGCCTATTTACGAGGAGATGTCTGGTTGGCAAGCGCCTACGAGCGACATACGGCGGCTGCAGGACTTACCCAAGAACGCCAGAGCCTACGTCGAAAGGCTCAGCGAGCTTGTCGGTTGTCCGGTCAGCATTGTCTCGGTGGGCGCGGATCGCCAGCAGACGATCATGGTAAAGGAAGCGTTCTAGCCGATCATCATAGTGGCCATGCCCTTGGCCACTAGTTTACCGTCATCTTGCCAGACTTCCAGGTCGACCACGGCGATCCGTTTGCCTTTTTGCACGATGCGACCCTCGGCGGTCAACGTGCCCTTGCTCACCGGTCGCAGGTAGTTGATCTTTAGCTCTACTGTATTGGTGACCAGGCCAGGTTCGAGGAGAGAGTACACGGTGAAGGCGGCGGCTCCGTCGGCTATCGAGGCAATGACGCCTCCATGAACGATCCCGCGACCGTGGTGGAGTTTGGTCTCGACAGGTATTGTCAGACGAGCCCGACCCTCGCCGATCTCGGCGACTGACATGCCGAGGAGTTGATAATAAGGAGATCTATTGGACCTGGCAAGTAGGCTATCCCAATGTTTCTGTCGATCTTCAGTCATCCTGCCTCCCGCTGGCATTAGACCACAAGGACTAGTGATTGTCAACTGAGAGGGGCGTTCCATGAATACCCCCAGGAACGCGCACGATCTGGCCAGAGGACGAAAATCGCTGCTCCGCCCTGGCTTTGTGGCTAGTTTGCAGGAGCGGCTGCAGGCCTCAGGCAGGTATAAGTGGCTGGTCGTCATCGTGGTCTGTCTGACAGCCCTCAATTCGACAGTCGAACAGGGTATGCTAAACGTTGCCCTGCCTATGATGACTGCCGAACTG
The DNA here is from genome assembly GCA_030650265.1 of Dehalococcoidia bacterium. The sequence goes on from JAUSEJ010000552.1 coordinate 5,751, forward strand.
AAGACGGACCTGACCACGATCCAGTGGGTTGTGACCGCTCAATTGGTTATCATCACCGCCCTGCTTCTCCCTTCCGGCCGTCTGGGCGATTTTCTCGGCAGAGAACGGGTGTTCATTGGCGGCATTGGCGTAACGATTATCGGTTCTGCCCTGTGCGGGGTGTCGCAGTCGGTAGAGCAATTGATTTTCTTTCGCGTGGTTCAGGGCATCGGCGGCGCCATGATCCTGGGCAACCATCAGGCTATCATAGCCGGCGCTTTCCCCGCCGCGGAGCTCGGACGGGCGGTGGGGATGACCTCTACGACGGTGGGAATAGGTTATTTGATCGGTCCGAGCCTTGGTGGCTTCCTCGTAGACCTATTCGGTTGGCGACCATCCTTCTATGTACGGGTGGTCACCGGGCTCGTAGGGCTGGGGATTGCCTTGCTCGTTCTCAAGTCCAGTAGCCGGTCCAAGGGAGGCTTCAAGTTCGATCTTTGGGGGGCGCTGACTTTGGGTCTAAGCACGACCTTCCTTCTGCTGGCGGTCAGCCAAGGTGAGAGCAAAGGCTGGTCATCTCCCCAGATCATCATGTTCTTCGCGATATTTTTTGCTCTCCTGCTTGTCTTTGTCTGGCTGGAGAAGCGAATCAAGGACCCGTTAATCGATCTCGACGTGTTTCGCTACCGGCTGTTCACGGCGGCTTCAATAAGCAATTTTCTCAACTTCTTCTCCCTGTTTACCGTGCCGGTCCTCGTCTCTTTCTACCTTGTTCAGGTTGCCGGTTACCCTGCATCGCAAGTCGGTCTCATTTTGACGGCCCAGCCGATGATGATGGCTCTTGCCGCACCCTTTAGCGGCTGGACGTGCGATCGCATTGACTCCCGGTATCTGGTCACGACCGGCATCATCATTGCCTGCTTCGGGCTGTTTCTTCTCAGTGGGTCGACCGTTCAAACTTCGCCGCTAAAGATAGCGGTCGAACTCGGCCTCATAGGTTTGGGAACGGGGCTTTTCATGTCACCCAACGTGCGCGATATCATGCAGTCATTGCCCCGCGATAAAATAGGTATTGCCGGCGCTTTCGTGCCGCTCACGCGCAATCTTGGAAGCTCTTTGAGCGTGGGCGTCTTCATGGCACTCTTCGCCAGCCGCATAGTCGCCTACGGGGGCGAGGGTAGCCCTGCTTCGGGCGTGCTGGCCGAACCTGCCATTATGGTAATGGCCTTGAGAGACACATTCATTGTGGCGGCGATGGTCTTTAGTTTGAGTATCCTGGCTTCTTTGAGTCGAGGGAGAAGGGGCGCCGCTAGGGGAACAAAAGCGGTTTAGGAAGCTTTCAGCCGCGGATTTGCCTGATACGCAATTCGAGGTCGGCAGCGTCCGCATACTGCTCTTGCTGGAGCTTGTAGCAGCGCTCGATGAGGAGTTGAGATAGTTTCTGGCCCCTGGCGCCGGGAATCTGCGCCGCCTCGACAAGTTCCTCAACCCGATATTCCTCGGAAAGGTGCTTTCCCAGACGCTGCATTTCGCCGACCGTCTCCCGGGCAAGTTGGGAATCATTTCCGTCGATGGCGTATCGGAGTTTGCCGGTGAGCTTAGCCAGTTCGCCGAGCAAAGGCGGACAGCTCCCCCAATGTCAGCGCCAAGCTACGGCGGAAGGTTTGCTCGTGGCGAAATGCCAGCCGATGCGCCTTAAGTACTTTGTTCAGGTACAGCGTCGTCTCCGGGTTCAGGCAGCCACTACTACGGCCTCCAATGCTCGCGTGGGACGTCGTCAAGCTCAAACATTCGCTTGATGGTTCCTTAGGCCAGGCCGAAGATGAAAATGATTCCTAGGCTTAAGATTGACATCACACCTGCAAGCAGAATGCCTACCAGAAAGGGTTTGGACCCCATCGCTCGCATTCGTGCAATGTCCACGTTTAGTCCCACTGCTGCCAGCACCACGACGATCAGGAACTTCGCTACTTCCGTCAGCATACTCGGCAGATCTCCTGGCAGCAATCCGATGCTGTTGATGGTAGCCATTCCAGCGAAGCCGAGGACAAACCACGGTATTGCTTTGAGCACGGATGCATGCCGCTGGTTGCTTCGCACCGAAGTCATGCATCCTATCCCCACGGCAAGGGGTATCAGAAGCAAGGTGCGCGTTAGCTTCACGACTGTGGCAATGGCGCCGGCCCCGGCGCTGAAGACGTAGCTCGTGGCTATAACGGCCGAAGTATCATTCACCGATGTGCCAGCCCAGATGCCGAAGCCAAGGTTTGAGAGGTTAAGCATATTCCCTATTGCCGGATAGATCAGAACTGCCAGCATGTTGAACGAGAAGATCGTCGTCACAGCATAGGCGATCTCTGCCTCGGTAGCAGCGACGAGAGGGCCTATCGTGATGATCGCGCTCGCTCCGCAGATTGCCGTTCCCGATCCGAGGAGAGCGCCTATTTTACCAGGAAGGGAAAAACCGCGAGCGAACAGCAGGCTAAGAGAGAAAGAGAACACGAAGGACAGGA
>JAUSEJ010000574.1 GCA_030650265.1 Dehalococcoidia bacterium
CTGGCCGACCCTGCCCAGAAAGACATTCTCAAGACGGTGGAGGTTCTCGAGAACAAATGGATCTATGCCCACTCTTACCTTAAACTGTAGACAATCCTAGCCGGTCAGACCATAACAGTCTGGCCGGACAATCGCCAATTACTCCGGCTAAAGCCTCGACGTCCTGTGCTTGCGCCCGGGAGGTTGAGGCTTTAGCCGGAGTAATTGGCGATTGTCCGGCCAGACTGTTATGGTCTGACGGCTAGGGTTGTCTACAGTTTAAGGTAAGAGTGGGCATAGATCCATTTGTTCTCGAGAACCTCTACCGTCTTGAGAATGTCTTTCTGGGCAGGGTCGGCCAGATCCCCAACGCCAGGGTCGAATTCCGAACCGGATGAATAGGCGTCGTGCAGGGCGAGGTAGAGTTTGCCGACAGCCGTCGAATCATCTCGTTTCTCGATTATTCTCAGGGTCTCCATAAGTTCGGCGTCCAGGGCATCGAGAATAGCTGAGTCTAGCCCTGCCGCATGCATCATGACCAGGAACACCCTATTGATCAGCGGGCGCATTTCCTTCGGGGCGCTATTGGAAACGTTTGATAAGCCGCAGGTCGTCATCGGTGGTGGATCGCTCATCTGTTTGAAGAACCGGACGGCGTTGATGGTTTCTTGAACTTGATCCTGATTGCCGTTAATGGTGAGGACCAAGGGGTCGAAGTAGACCCTCTCCATCGAAACGCCGAACTCATCGCAAATTGGGATGATGTTCTCGACTGCCAGCGATATACGGGCGTCCGCCGTAGTTGGCAGAGAGCCACCGGCATAAGTAAGGGCTATGATGTTGGCATCATACTTGGCAGCCAGGGGCATGAGAGCGCTCAGTCTGTCCGGCGTGGCATCGGTGCTGTTGATGAAGGCGCGCCGCCTGACAAGCTTCAGCCCGGCCTCGATGGCGGCGGTGTTAGTGGTGTCCAAGGACAACTGTGCGTCGGTTACCTCTTGAACTGTGTTGACCATCCAGGCCATGACTTCTGCCCCGGCTTTCTTCTGGGGACCGATATTGAGGTCAACAACCCCGGCGCCCCTGGCGATCTGAGCCAGGGCGATCTCCTGAATCACCTTCTTGTCCCTGCTCTCCATGGCCGCTTTTACTCTTGGGGAGATGACGTGGACCGCTTCACCAAGAACTAACATGATCTTACCTCCTTGAGATACTGATTTTATTCTAGGGCATCCTTACCTTACGGCGTTATAGGAGGCCAGCCTGAGTCAGCAATTGTTCGACGGCTCTCCGCACCGGCGCGTCTGCTGGTAAGCCTGTAAGCGGCTGTCCTTCTGCGTCCAACTCTCCTACCCTGGCATCACTGGGGATGATTGCCGCCAGGTCCATACCGTAGCTAGCGATGACCCGTTCTACCTCCGGCGACAGGCTGCTGTTGGCTCTATTAATCACTAGTACGGTCTTGTCCACCTTGGTTCGCAACTCGTGAGTGAGTTCTTTTGTGCGGCCGGCGGTAGTGACGCCCCGCACCGATGGGTCCGACACCAACAGCAGGAGGTTCACATCTCTCGTGGTTTGGCGGCTAATGTGCTCCATGCCAGCCTCGTTGTCGATAACAACGTAGTCGTAGCTATTGCCAAGGCGGTCGATGCACAGGCGCAGCATGTTGTTGGCGGCGCAGTAGCAGCTCGGGCCTTCCGGCCTCCCCATGGCCAGCAGGTCGAACTCTTTGGTCTCGACCAGCGCTTCGTTGATTCTAATATCGAGATAGTCCTGTTTGGCGATGCCCGGCGAGAACTTGCCAGATTTGACCGAGACGAGCATCTCTTCCCGGACGTCGCCAACAGTTACATCCAGGGGAACGCCCAGCGCCATGTTCAGGTTTGATGCCGGGTCAGCATCGATTGCCAGAACGCTTCCCTTCTTACTAAGCGTATCAATAATAAGGGCGGCGATGGTGGTCTTTCCCGTCCCACCTTTGCCCGCTACGGCGATTGTCTTGGTCATATCGATCGCTCCCCTATCCGTTTGCCAGCGGGCGCGCCGTCTTGTACTCGGCGGCGTTCAGAACGGCCTTAACGGCCGGAAAGGCCTCCAGGTTCGTGTGAGGCAAGAACAGCGCCGACATGAACTCGTTCATATAGCTGTTGTCGGCGATCAGCTCCAGGTAGGCCATCTTAGACGCTATCTCATTTGTCTTCACCCTCGCATCACGGGATAGCAGGGCATTGAAAGCTCCGAGAGCGGAGGTGTTTCCGAGAAAC
>JAUSEJ010000583.1 GCA_030650265.1 Dehalococcoidia bacterium
GCTTCCAGTAGCCGAGGATCGCATCGACGAGCTTGAGGGCCACGTAGGTGAGGGAGCAGGCCACCACGATGAGCAAAGAGGTCAGGCTTCCAGCCCGATGGAAGGAACTGCTCGAGACAGCGAGGAAATAACCACATTACGGAGTTGGCTCTAAACGCAATTTGATCAGCCATGGTTTTGCTGCTATCATGTCAGCCGAACGGAGGGGTTTTCCATTATGACGAAGGTGAACACGGTCCTAGGCCCTGTCTCCCTAAACGAGCTGGGCCGGGTGCTTATGTACGAGGACGTCTTCCTCGCCAATCCCGGCTGGGAGCTCGATGGCCGAAACGCAGCCAGGCGCGAAAGCGATCTGGCATCAATATCGAGCGAGCTTGCAGACCTTCGCGAGTTTGGCGTGAGAACCATTCTAGATCCCAGCCCTGCCGACATTGGTCGCAACCTGGCATTCATGGTCGAAGTGGCCAAACGGAGCGGCATCAACATAATCGCCTGTACGGGCCTCTACAAAGAGGACCATTGGCTCCCGGTCTACTTCCGACTGCTCGAAATCGACGAGATCGCCGATTGGATGGTCTCGGAGCTTACCGAAGGAATGGCTGGGACGGATATTAAGGCTAGGGCCACAAAGGTGGCCACGAGCCTCGGCCGGATCGGCGATTACGAAGAGCAAGTGCTTCGGCGGCGGCTCGCGCTCATAAAAGGACAGGAGCGCCGATCGTCACCCGCACCGAAGGCGGAACCATGGGCAGGGAGCAGATCGACATCTTTGAATCTGAGGGCGCCGATCTGTCCCGAATCGTCATCGGTCACGCCTGCGGTAACAGCGACCTTCGCTATCACTTCGACATCTTGAAGCGGGGCGCCATAGTGGGAGTCGATAGCATCGGCCTTCCCACCACCAGGCGGACGAGGTCAGGCAGGGCATCGTCATCAGCATCATCGCCGCTGGCTACGCTTCCCAGTTCGTGCTATCGTAAGACATAGTGGGAGTCCATTATGGACGGGCTATTGTTGTTCCCCCGCGTCCCCGCGAGCGCACCTATATTAATATGCTGACCAATTTCATACCAAAGCTACGGGAAGCCGGCGTTAGCGAGGGGTCCATCGAGAGCTTATTGGCCGA
>JAUSEJ010000205.1 GCA_030650265.1 Dehalococcoidia bacterium
GTGGTACTCAGGAAACCGATGCAGTAGAGTCTCATAGGCTCTGAAACCTCTCACAATATTCTTGCTAGGCTCCATCCTGTCGACCCGAACGATAGTCTTCTCGCCGCCAACTTGAGCCAGCTCTTTCACATAGTGAGATGCCGCCGACCCACTGATCGTTTGGCGGAGCCCATCGACATCGATAGAAATCGGATAGGCTTTTACCCTTGTAAGATGGCCGTCCCGCCATATCGTCCCCAGACGATAGTCGACCTCCGCGTCTTGTAGATATGTCTCGCAGGTGTGAAGAAAGTTTCGAACACAAGCCGTGGTCTGCATTCCTACTATGTCGTTGGCGCAAAGGTTTTCGCAGATGGAACGGGCCATTAATCTCGGCAAAAGCTGCCAGTAGGCTGGAGCAGGCCAGGGAATGTGGGTGAAATGCTGTACTATGGCCCGCGGCAATCGCTCCCTGATCTCCCCGGCAGCCAGATAGAGGTGATAATCATGGAGCATCACAAACGGCGGCGCTTTGTGCTGCTCAGCCTCGGCGACTACGGCTTCGGCAAAGGCATGATTCACAGCGACATAACCGTGGTGCCAGGCGTCATAAGTTCCGGCATCAATGTTGGGCGTTGCCGGCGAGTTCCACATGTAGTGCTGCAGGAACCAGAGAAGTGGGTTACAGAAGACGTTGTAATACTTATGGTATACGGCCTTTGGCAGGACCACCAATCGCAGGTCTAGTGTCTGCCCGGGCAGGGGATTACTCAGTCGACCATTCGCCACAGACAGCGCAGCCTTTCGGTCGCCTTCGCCCATCGCCGCCGCTACCCAAGTAAGAGGAACATACTGATTTATGGCTGAAAGGGCGGTTACTACCCCGCCGCCGCCTCGCTCGGCTATTAGACTACCATCCTCACCAACACGAAAATCAACTGGACCACGATTACTTGCAAGGATTAGAGGCCGTTCCTCCATCATTTCCTTGCTCAACTCGATTAGTTTCGTCCTGTGCTTTTCTTGAGGCATATAGAATGACATGTCCTTTATCTCCCTAAGTTGCCCAGCTCGTTAAAGAGCATGAGGTAGCGGCGCAGGTAAGTTGTAATCAGGAAATTCTGCCTGACATGTTCCCTGCCAGCCTGGCCCATGCTCGCCGACTCATCAGGATGATTCAACAGATCCAAACACCGGCTAGCACAGCCCGGAACATCGCCCACGAGGAACCCGGTCCGACCATCGATCACCTGGAGGGGAAGGCCGCCCACGTTGCCTGCCACCACGGGGCGACCTTTCCATAACGCTTCCGATACCGTCAAGCCAAAGCCCTCTCTGAGCGATTTCTGTAATACTACATCTGAAGCCCGCTGAAAAGCGTTTACCTCGGCATTGCCCACTCCGTTCAGGTTCGTCAAAATGTGGATATCATTGTCCTCGCAAGCCCGTCGAAGCGTTCGCTCATAGTAGGACCAACCTTCAGGGTCATCCGTCGCCATCGAACCAATCAATACAAGCTGAACAGTTGGGATATCTTTCCTCACTATCCTGTAGGCGTCGATGACTCCCAGAGGGTCTTTCCATGGATCAAATCGGGACACCTGCAGCATGATGGGGCGCGTTGAATCCACGCCATAGCGGTGAATAACCTCGTCCACCGCCTCCCTTGACATCTCCACGTTCTTCGTACTAAGCGGATCGATAGCGGGCGGCGCTATGGCAACCATTGGCATCTTCAGGTCCGGCTTTACGTAGCCTTGCAAGGTAAAGATAGCGGCATCATGAAGCTCCACATAGGGCCGCAGGAAGTTCCACATGTCGAACTGGGCACCGGTCAGATCGATATGACAGCGCCAGATCCAGTTGCCAGCCGGTCGCCTTCCTAATTTCTGCGTGAGAAGGGAGAGAATACCTGCAGGCTGAGGATCATGGATCACGACGAAATCATATTCGACGTCAAACAGATCGGCATTGATGGCACTATGTCTCAGCCAGATGTCCCGCAGCTCCCTGGTCCAAGGCACGTGCATTCCCTGAAGGCTGTTATGGATGGACTTCGTGACTTTGTAGAACTCGTCGCTACCACGAATAACTTGCCAGTCAGCCTCCACGCCAATATCCTGCATGAGGGGAACCAGGGATCCGAGAAGTTCGGCGACGCCGCCGCCAAAAGCCGTGGCATTGATATTCAAGACACGCGCTCCTTTGAGAGAACGGGCGAAATCTACTATCTCATCGACACGCTGGTCACCTACAATCGGCCGGTAGTCGTCGATATGCTTTGGAGAAGTGGGGACAGAGCCGAACAAGTAGCCTCCCATATGTCGTGCGAAGATATCCGGTGCTCTTCCCAGAACTTAGCATACGACTACGCTGCTTGTCAATTCACCTTCCCTGGCAGGCCACGCTCGTAGGTTCTACCCGAAAGCCACTGACCGAGGTGCGTCTAGCTCGATTTGCGGTGTTGCAGAGCGACCACACCACAAATAGCAAGATGATGTCTTCTGACAGCGATGAACGCGTAGGGCAAACGGCTAACGCCCCGACCTTCGAGGATCACGATCGGAGGGACGGTGGATGCCGATAGAGGAGAATGGCTTACGAGGATAAGGCGAATACCGGCTTGGAAGTGGCTGCTGACCAGGCGTAATGGAGCCTTGCATGGCCTTGGCAAACGTTGCGACGCAGCGGTCCGCGTCCGAAACCACTTGTGAGCCAGAGAAGAAGAGACTCTGCCAGCCACGTTGCTCGAGTTGCTCCTGACGCTCCCGGCGCTCGTTTGACCCGGAAGGCCCTGCTCGCCAGTCCCAGCCCATAACCTCGGCTCCCGTCCGCCTCTCGGGTATCGCAAAGTCGAGGCGAAAGGTCAGCATGGGATACTGACAGCTCAAATCAATCCCCTTCTTTCTTGCCCTGGCGAAGAACAGTCTTTGCACGACCGATTCGCATTTGGCCGCTTCTTCCCGCGCCTCCTCCGGCAGACCCTCAAGCACATCTGGCGGCGTGATTTGATCCCCTTCGGCCTCCAGAGAATCCGCTGGCGCCGCGCCACCCGGCCAGAGAACGAAGGCGGTCACAACCTTGTCGGTGAGCATAGCGCCCAATGAGTTGTTCAGACGCGATCGGATCACTTCCCTGTCAAGATACTTCTGGTCGGTTGGCCACCAGCAGCCGAGAACGATTAGCAACCGACCATCACGATATCGCTGGGCGGCAATTGGCCGACATGACCGCATGAGAGCGTTGCCCATCTCCGGCTCGGCCTGGGCCAATCGGCGAGATAGCATGTCCCACGACCAGACTATGCGCTGCAGTTCCATTAGCACCTCACTCCGAACCGTGGCATTTGCCCTTGTCATCCGGGCAGGTGATCCGACCACAAACCGGGCACCGCACTTCGCTGTGCGAACACACCGGCTTGCCGCAGACCGAGCACGTGACCATGCCGCAGGTGACGCAATACTCTCGTTTGCAGGCGCCGCAGGCGGTGATGCATTCCGGACAGACAACGTGTCCGTTGGCGCAGAGGTGGATAACCTCGGTCGCCTCAGAGCACACCTGACACACCGGCAGCTCCATTTCGCCTGTCAACGGATCGAACACCATGTATAGGTCCGTGGCAGCATAGCGGTTCTCCACTCGGACCTTGGATCGCACCTTGGGCTGAGTGATGATGGCCGCGTTGAGGAGCGAGAACACGACGCGGAGCTTGTGCTTAGCGGCGATGTCTGCTATCTTGCTCCGCCGCTCGAGGTCACTGGCCTCGATCTTCCCCTCGATGGCCTGACGTCGCTCGTCGGAATCAGCCCGACCCGCTCGCCGCTTCAGCTCCTCTATCGTGTCGTCGTAGAAGGTGTTGATGCGCAGGTTCTCCAGCTCCAGATGCCTGTTCGTTCGCCGGCGATAGGCGACGATGGTATCGGCGATCTGCCGCTCTAGCACGACTGCCGCCCGCCGGTAGACCGTGTCCAGCCTCGCTAAACCCGGTAGCGCATCGAAATCGGCGACCACGAACTCCCTGCGCGGGCTTATCTGTATCTTGTTCCACGCTTGCTGCAGCCTATTGCCCGGATGGAGCGACGAGCTGTCCACGATGACCGTCCTCAGCTCCTCGCGCTTTTCGTCCGAGATGTACGAGACGACAAAATCGAAGAGCACATAATGGCAGGCAAAGGGAAAATCGATGCCCTCAGGGACGAATCTCCCGTTGACTACCCTCGCCTTCCATTTGCCGAAGTCGACCGCCACCCGACTCGACCACTTCAGCCCGTTGACATAGTAGCGGGTGGCGAGGCCCACGCCCTCGGCAAGCTGGATGAGCTGGTCGGTGAGAGGACTGCCGAGGGCGAGAAATTGGGCATCTGGATGATTGGCAGCGGTGCCCTGGTCAAAAGCGAGGCGTAGAAAGTCCCCATCGCTTTGTCCGAGCATCATCGGCCGGCCATTGGCGGGAGGAAGGACGACGTCGACGACGCCGCTCTCCTCCACTTCGACCAAGGCGCCGATGGCGCGAAGCAGATCGAGCGTGAATTGCCTGAGATCCTCGCCCTTCGGTGTCTCTTTCCCCAGCTTTTGCTGTTGCGCTGCCTTGGCTCTGATTTCCATTGGCCTACACTACTCCGCTCTGTAGTCCTGCCCGAACACCACTTCATCATACTCCTTGGTCTTCAGGTACTCTTCTTTGGCCCGCACGAGCTCGTCACCCAGAACTTCGACCCTCTGCTGTACCTCTTCACGCGAGCCCGACCTGACCCAGATGTCGGTAATTATCTCCTCAAAGTCTCGCTCATCCGCCAGGTTGCCCAGAATCATGTCCATCTCGCCAATGACCAGCTCGAACATATTGATCTTGTTGTCCAGCAGCCAAAGGATATAGTTCTCGATCGTACCTTCGGCCGATAGGTTGTAGATGTAGACCTCCCGTGTCTGGCCAATGCGGTGAATGCGCCCGATTCGCTGCTCGATGCGCATGGGGTTCCACGGCAGATCGTAGTTGATCATCGTATTGCAGAACTGGAGGTTTCGCCCCTCACCGGCGGCCTCCGTACACAAGAGTACCGGTTTGCCGCGCTCGAAATCGTCGATAGCCGCGTCTTTCTGCGCCGCCGTCAGGCCGCCATGATACACAGCAACCGAGAACCCCGTTTGCTCGAGGAAGCGAGCGAGATAATCGAGCGTGGCCAGATACTTGGTGAAGACCAGAGCCTTGTCGCGGGTCGCCCTTAGGAGCTTAACCAGGGCGGCGGCCTTAGCGCTTTCCCTCACCCCTTTCGCGAGGTCGACAAGACGGCGTAGCTCCTCCCGCTGAGCCTCGCTGTTGCGTGGATTCGTCGCCATCCGCTCCAGCGTGGGAAGGACGGCGAAGCCCGAGCTTCCGGCCTCCATCTGCAAGGTTTCCAGCGTGAGGCGATTGACACCCCTCTCGCCGTGCCCGACCCTCGGGTGCTCGGTGCGCACGAACGCCGTGATGCTATCGTAAAGTTGCCGCTCGGCCGGCGACAAGGTCAGCTTTACGGTGGTCGCGTGGCGCTTGGGCAGCTTCAGATCGACCTGGCTGCGCGTGTTTCGCACCATCACGTCGAACAGAAGCTCTTGCAGGCGTCCCCTGTTTTTGGGCAAACGGGCGTCGCCACGGGTGACAAACTCCTTCTTGAAGCCACTCATGGTCTTCAACTGCCCCGGCTTCAAGATGGTAATCAGGTTGAATAGCTCCTCCAGGCTGTTCTGGACGGGAGTAGCCGTTAGGAGCAGGATATACTTCTTGTCCAAAGAGTTGACGAATTGCCAACTGACCGTCGAGCGGCTTTTTAAATGGTGCGCCTCGTCCGCGATGACCATGTCGTAGCGCTGAGCCAGGATCGCCCTGGCGTTCTCGCCCTTTCGCGCCGTGTGGAGCGAGGCGATAACCTGGTCGAACTCGCCCCAGGCTGCCACGCCTTTCTCGCGAAACTGGGGGTCGTCGTGGGTGACGAAAGAGAGACCGAACTTCTCCATCATCTCCTCGCGCCACTGGGAGACGAGGGCCGGAGGCGTGAGGATGAGAACCTTGCGGACGAGGCCGCGCAGAAGGTATTCGTCGAGCACGATGCCGGCCTCGATCGTCTTGCCAAGGCCTACCTCGTCGCATAGCAGTGCTCGGCCGCGGAAGCGGCGCAGCACCGTCTGGGCCGTCTCGAGCTGATAGGGAAACGGCGTAAAAGAGATCGTGGCCAGAGACAGGAGCTTATCGAATCCCTTGACGAGAGATAGATTGGCGGCTCGCTGGCAAAGAAGAAAAAGGCCCTGGTCCTCGAAGGCCCTATTAGCAAGGCGCTCTACGACCCTCGCGTTAGAGTCAGCCAGAGTCAGCTCATAATCCCTCGTCTGAGTTGTCGGTGTTCTCGCCACTTTCCTCCACTTCACCCATTCTGCCATCAATGCAACGGCGTCCCCTATATTATACTCCACGTCCGCCTGCGATGTCAGTATCGAGTCGGCGAAATGGTATCGAACGAGAGGGATAAGCGTCGACGATTGGGACACGGCGTCAGCAGATAAGCGGATGTCTGACCACAGCCGCGGACCAAAATGAGATCCTTGTGAGAGGGAGGTCGGAGGACAGGATATCAGGGATGATTGCCATGGCGCCGACGGCAGGCCCAGGCATCCGTTTATCCGACCCACCATCCGCTTATCCGCTGACACCGTGCCTCTCGTTCAGCTTCGAAGTTGCGAGACTACAGCCAATATGGTAAACTTACCACTGCAAAGTAGACTCTGCCCCTGTAGCTCAGTGGATAGAGCGTCGGCCTCCGAAGCCGTGTGCGGGCGTTCGAGTCGCCCCAGGGGTACCAGAATATGAGCATGCAGACAGCTCAAGAGCGATACAGGCTGGGCTGTCTGTTTTTTGCATCTTTTCGGTAACGTATACAGCAGCCAAAGGAGACCAGGTAATGATCGGTATCACCCAATTGCTCTGCGGCGCTCTGAATCCCACGGATGCGATCCGCTATGGCCGTCAATCTGCCCGTATGACAGCCGATGTTCTCCGCTTCTCAGAGGACAAACGGCCCATCGTCGTATGGAACTCTACTCGCCGCTGCAATCTGCACTGCATTCACTGCTATGCTGAAGCTCAAGACAAGGACTATCCCGGTGAGTTAACCACTGTCGAAGCCAGACAGATGATCGATGATCTGGCTGAGTTCGGTGCTCCGGTTCTCCTTTTTTCGGGCGGCGAGCCCCTCGTCCGGGATGATCTGTTCGTCCTCGGCAAATATGCCGTCGAGCGGGGGCTTCGAACCGTGATCTCGACTAACGGCACCATGATCACGCCTCAAGCTGCGCAGAAGATAAAGGAGGCCGGCTTCTCCTACGTTGGCGTAAGCCTTGACGGCGTTGAAAGCACCAATGATCGATTTCGTGGCGTACGTGGCGCCTTCGAGGCCGCTCTCCAGGGAATTCGTAACTGCACCCAAGCACAGGTGAAAGTCGGGCTTCGCTTCACGATCAACAAGCTCAACTATACCGACCTTGGCTCGATGTTCGACATCATTGAGGAGGAGAGAATACCGCGTGCTTGCGTCTATCACCTGGTTTACTCGGGCAGAGGCACCAAGCTAAGAGAGGCCGAACTGAGTCACGAAGACGCCCGAAAGGGAGTAGACCTCATCTTTGAGCGCTCCCTGGACCTGCACCGCCGCAAGCCTGGCGTTGAGATTCTCACCGTCGATAACCACACGGATGGCGTGTATCTTTACAGGCGCGTCAAAGAGGAGCAGCCAGACAGAGCCGCGGATATCCTTCAACTCCTTCGCTGGAACGGCGGTAACGGCACCGGCATCGCCATCAGCGACGTCGACAATCTGGGTAACGTTCATGCCGACCAGTTTTGGTGGCACCATTCTTTTGGTAACGTGCGGGAGCGGAAGTTCGGTGATATTTGGATGGATACCTCGGACCCGCTAATGGCCGGCTTGAAGAATCGTAAGCCGTTACTAAAAGGGCGTTGCGGCAAGTGCCAATACCTCGACATCTGCAACGGCAATTTCCGGGTACGGGCCGAGGCGGTCTTCGATGATGTGTGGGCCCCTGACCCGGCCTGCTACCTAACCGACGAAGAAATCGGGATCGAAGGATAGAGGAGAGGTGGTGCTGGTATGACCAGATCGAAAAGGGCAAGAAGGCTTGCCAGACGAGCATACTTTGAGAAACACG
>JAUSEJ010000605.1 GCA_030650265.1 Dehalococcoidia bacterium
GTTTGCGGAGTTGCCGAGCGTTCGTTCTCTTCCTGGCAGGTCAGGGGCGTCGTTGCTGGCGGAAGTGAGCACAGAGGCAATTCGGGACGCCGGGCTGCGGAAAGAGGATATCGACGGTCTCATTACCCATCATGAGGCGTCGGTCAACGCCATCGGGCTTGCGGAGTACATGCGAATCGAGACCAAGTTCTGCGAGGCCGTCACCGCGCACGGGGCCAGCGGCACGTACTCCATTGAGTTGGCAACAATGGTAATCGAAGCCGGTATTGCCAACTGTGTGTTATGCACCTTTGGCGGCACAACCGATCCAGAGCTCGGCGGCTACAGACCGGGACAGAGGGGCGCCGGTTCCGCTCAAGCGAGCCTCAGATCAGAATGGGAGGCGCCATTCGGCCCGGTGGTTGCGACGAACGGTTGGTACGGGCTGATCAAGCAGCGCCACATGTATCAATATGGCACCACCGATCGTCAGTTTGCTAAGATGGCGGCCAATCAGCGATTCAACGGACTGACCAACCCTAACGCATTGTTCAAAGGACAGCCCATCACCGTTGAAGACGTGCTGAACTCCCGCTACACCAACGAGCCGATACACCTGCTGGAGTGCGTCATGCCCTGCATCGGAGCCGGGGCGGTTGTGGTCACTTCTGCGGAGCGTGCTCGACTGCTGCCAAATCCGCCGGTCTACGTTCTAGGGGCGGGGGGCTCGGCCACGAGCCACGATCTCCTCTGGCAGGACACCGGCGACCTCACTATTACTCCGGTCGTTAGGTCTGCGCCCAGGGCCTACCAAATGGCGGGCTACGGGCCAAAGGACATCCAATTCGCCGAGATGTACGACTGATATGCCATTCTTGAGGCCGTGTGCCTCGAGGATGCGGGCATCTGCAAGAAAGGCGAGATCGGAGACTTCTTCGACTCAACTGATACGACATACAAAGGCACTTTTCCCATTAATACCGACGGCGGCCAACTGACGGGCGGTCAGGGTGCCGGTATCTGGGGAGGCTTTCGCCATGTGGTGGAAGCCACAAGGCAGATTATGGGAAGGGCTGATGATAGGCAGGTCGCCAAGAACGATTTATGTCTTGTAAACGGCTGAGGGGGTACCAAGAGCGTCATGGTGACGCTAGTACTCGGCAGCGAAAACGCACTGTAAGGAGGTACGGATGACTACGGAATAGATGAAGCCGCTTCCGGCGCCCCTGCATCGTGAGCTAACCAAGCCTTTATGGGAGGCGGCCCAACGGCATGAGTTGATAATTCCCCGTTGCAAGCAGTTTTGAATTGAGGCATCTTATTTTGAGATTGAGAGGCGGTGTGCGACAATCGCAATCCACCTCATACGTCGTCGAGGTACTAGTCGTAGATGGTTTCGCAAGCTAAAAGCGCCACCGGTATCCCCAGTTGTCGCTCGATGTCAAGGTAGACGCGGCCGGTCAGATCCCGATTGAAGCGTCCCAGATTGAACGGCGAAGACGGGACAACGATGAGGTCGGGAAGAGGATTGCCTGCCGCGAGATAATCCTCCACGCAGTCGATGAAATCTTGGACCACCATGAGATCCCCCATCACA
>JAUSEJ010000606.1 GCA_030650265.1 Dehalococcoidia bacterium
CAAGCACGCCATCTGGCCCATCCTGGAAATCGCGCTGGTGGGCATGAGGGTGGGAGAGAAGAAAATTATCGCACTGGCGGCGGACCAAGCGGCCGGCCCCTACGATGACAGCAAGCGGCGCACGGTCAAGATGGAACAACTCCCGCCGGGCACGAAGGTCGGGGCGAAGGTCCGCAGCAGGGAGAGTGGCACCGAAGCCCGTGTTGTGAATATCTCCGGCGACACCGCCGAGATTGACTCCAACGATCCCCTGGCCGGCAAAGACCTGGTCGTCGAAGCCACCATCCTCAAAGTTGAAAAGCCTTAACGAGTGGGCTCGTCCGGCTTCACGCTTCTGATAAAGCCTTCTATTTCCTTGAGGACGACCTCACGCTCGGCCGGCGTGAAGGTGTCCCAGTCCCGCCTCAGCGGGTCGAGCACCCGCCGGATGGCGTCATACAGCGTGTAGGCCCGCTTCCCTTCCAAAGCCATTCCAATGTCCTCCCCGACCATCCCGTCCGCCCAGACTCTGTGTGTATCGGAAACACGCCCGTTCGTCAAGGCACAGGCCCTTCGACAGGCTCATGACAGGCTTGAAAAGTAGGCGTGACATCCGTAGGATGACCTCCCGTGTTGCCGAATCCCGACATTGATCCCGTGCTGTTCAGGCTGGGCCCGATCGCCATCCGGTGGTACGGGCTCATGTATGTCTTCGCGCTGACCGCGGCGTTCTTCATGATCAAGGCCAGGGCCGCAAAGCACCAGGTAGCCCTGTCCCTCGACAACCTGCACGACCTCATCCTCTATGCCGCTGTCGGCGTCATCCTGGGAGGCCGCCTCGGCTACATCCTCTTCTACAACCTGCCCTACTACATCGAGAGCCCGATCAAACTGCTCGCGGTCTGGGAAGGCGGCATGTCCTTCCACGGCGGCCTGCTCGGCGTGATCGTGGCGGTCGGCATCTTCTGCCGGCGAAAGGGCCGGACGTTCTATGCAATCGCGGACCTGGCCGCCCCGGCCGTTCCCATCGGGCTCGGCCTGGGCCGCCTCGGGAACTTCATCAACGGCGAGCTGTACGGGCGCGCAACCGACGTGCCCTGGTGCATGGTCTTCGACCGGACCGGCGGCGGCCCCTTGTGCCGGCACCCCTCACAATTATATGAAGCGTTCCTGGAGGGAGTCCTCCTCTTTGCATTGGTCTGGGCGGTGAGCCGCCGTCCCCGCGCCCCGGGAACGGTGTTTTGGGCCTTCATCGCAGGATACGGCGCGTGCCGGGCCTTCGTGGAGCTGTTCCGCGAACCGGACGCGCACCTGGGACTCCTGGCGGGCATGATCTCCATGGGGCAGGTGCTCAGCCTGCCCATGCTGGCGTTGGGTCTGTGTATGATCTGGTTGGTGCAACGGAAGCAGTCACGTCAATCGTAAAGGAGATTGCAATGAAGTTTGGTCGTCTGCGCGTCAACACAACCGTCACTGCTCTTTCATTCGCACTCTTGCTTGGCGGAAGTCTCGCCGATGCGGAAGTGCCGCCCGCCGGCTACGGACAGGCGGGCGGCGAGTTTGACATCACCCTGTCCCGCGTGCCCGTGAAAGACCGGGTCGCCGCCAAGGCCCTGCAGCCGCCCTTCCAGCCGACGCCAGAAATCCTGGCAGAAGGCAAGGCCATCTTCCTGGGACGAGGCACGTGCTTTCAATGCCACGGCCCCGAAGGCAAAGGCGACGGCGGTGCCGCCAAGGTGCTCCCTATCATGCCGCGGGACTTCACCAACCCCAAGTTCAACAAGGTGCGGACGCCGGGCGAAATGATGTGGGTGCTGAAGAACGGCAGTCTCGGGCAGACCGGCCAGATCCCCGGCACAGGGATGCTGCCCGTCGTCGGCCAGTTCCTGAGCGAGGAGGACGGCTGGAAAGTGCTCCTCTACGAGCGCAGCCTCGGCGAGACCAAGTAGCCTAGTGTGGTGTCAGGCACCCTTCTTCCAGGTGCCTGACACCCTTTCACCGCCCCGACGAATCTGTCAGAAAAGATGACGCCCCTAGTGGACCCGATCGGCCTCTGCCACACCTGCCGCCATGCCGCCGCCATCACCAACGCATCCGGCAGCACCTTCTATCGGTGCGGCCTGTCCGAAACCGACCCCCGGTTCCGCAAGTATCCTCCGCTCCCGGTGATCCACTGCACCGGGTATCAGCCCAAGACCCCGTAAACAAGCTTTCACTGGCCGTTTCAATCAAAGATTAGAAGCGAAAGGACTCTGGGACCGGTTTCAAAGGGGCAGATCACTGGCGACAGGCGTATAATCAGGTCCGGCCACATGTGTGGCGTATCGAAGAGACCGCTGGACTTCTGGAGTAGCGTGGGGGGTGCGGTATGAACAGAGACCCTGACCATTGTGATTATTGTCGCGAGCCGTTGATTGATAAAGCCCGGTTTCTTTACCTGTTAGATAAAACAAAGACATTCACCGAACCGTTATTCAACATTCATATGTCCTGCGCCTATGAGTTGCTGGATGACTTAAAAGAGGGCATTCAGAAAATAGAATCCGGTATGGGATGATCCTAACAGCGATCCTGGATCGGTTTCAGGGGACAGGTCATTGAGCCTTACCAAGGAGAATCGTTGCGCCGCTGCCCTGCGGCAGCCCGGCGGCATTCTGCTCGTGTCCTGTTATGAACTCGGCCACCAGCCGATCGGCCTCGCTCAACCCTTGGGGTTTCTCGAGCACGCCGGGTATGCACCGGCCGCCCTGGACATCGCCGTTGAGGACATCGATCCGGCGCACGTGACAGCCGCGTCATTCATCGGAATCTCAGTGCCGATGCACACGGCCCTCCGCCTTGTACTGCCCCACTTAATTTCTGGACAGTTTGTTGAACATTGGTAACCACCCATTCTGCAGAGAATTCAGCCCTCTTCGAGTCTCCACTTCTCAAGGGGCATCCGGATGCACTCGCTTGTTACTCTGTTGAGAGGGCCTCGGCTGTCTTCCTCTACGCTGGGTTTTGAATAATTTCAGTGGGTTTCCTGCACCCACCTGACTAAGCTACCTGTCCAAATCTTAAGAGGGGCACAACAAGGAGCAGATTCAATGTGCTTGACGACGCGACACGTCAAAAGGTTAGAATTAAAGCAAAAGAGTTCAGTGGGCCGGGGGGATCAGGATGGATGAGGTAAAGCCTAAAAAGCGCTGTGATGAAGCCGTCATTCTCGACTGCGTCAGCGATGGCGTGGTGACGATCGGCTTAGATATGCGAATCCTCTACATGAATC
The DNA here is from genome assembly GCA_030650265.1 of Dehalococcoidia bacterium. The sequence goes on from JAUSEJ010000606.1 coordinate 3,251, forward strand.
GGGCGATGCGTGAGCTCTTGGGGTATGACCAGGACGAGCTTGTAGGACAGCCTAGGAACTGCAACCTGCTAGTGCAGAGCAATATCTGCTCCACTCACGATTGTATCCTCGAGCGTGCCATTCAAAACCGAGAGAAAGTCAAAAATTACGAAACGGTCATTCAGAACAAAGATGGTCGGAAGATTCCGGTAAGCCTCAGCACCGATCTTCTCCGAGATGAAGCGGATAACCTGATCGGGGTCGTCGAAACCTATCGTGATCTCAGCCAGATTAAGGAACTCAAAGAAAAGCTTGAGCGCCAGGGTCAGGCCGGGACTCGAGAACAACTCGTAGTCCGGAGCAAGTCGCTTCAGGCTATTATTGATCTCCTCCCGCAGGTCGCCAACTCGAAGGCCACCGTCCTCATTGAAGGTGAAAGCGGGACGGGCAAGGAACTGATCGCGCGAGAAATTCACCGGCTGAGTCCAAGACGAGACCAGCCGTTTGTGGCAGTGAATTGTGCCGCCTTGGCCGAAGGTGTACTCGAAAGCGAGCTCTTCGGCCATGTGAAGGGTGCGTTCACCGGGGCACTCGCAGATCGTCCCGGCAGGTTTGAGGTGGCCCACAAGGGAACAATCTTGTTAGATGAAATCGCGGAAATGAGCCCGATGACACAGGCGAAGCTCCTGCGGGTGCTGCAGGAAGAGGAGTTCGAACGAGTTGGAGGTAATAAGACGCTCAAGATAGATATTCGTGTGATCGCCGCCACCAACAAGGAACTGAACAGATTAGTCACGGAAGGTCGATTCCGCGAAGATCTCTATTATCGGCTCCGCGTATTTCCGATCAAGGTGCCCCCACTCCAGGATCGACGGGATGATATCCTGCCGTTAGTTGAGCATTTTATGACTCGTTTTAACTTGAAGATGGGCAAGCACGTCATGGACATTGACGACCCTACGCTGAAATTTTTGAAAGCTTATGACTACCCCGGGAATGTCCGTGAGCTGGAAAACATACTGGAACATTGTTTTATCCGGTGCCCAGATCGCACGATCCGTCTCGAACATTTGCCTCAGGACCTGCTGACCGAGAATAAGCGGGAACATCTCTTGAGTGACAGGCCGCTCATGCGCGAGCCGGCCTTGGCCGTGCTAGAACGTAAGACGATCGAGGAGACATTGATCCGGACAAACTGGAATTACAGGGAGGCCTGCCAATTCCTCGGCCTAAGCCGCTCCACTCTCCTGAGAAGGATCAAGCAATATGGACTGGTCAGAAGTGGAGTGTCAAATTGATCCAATTGCATACCTATTTGACTCTCTTAACTATAAGAAAATACAGGTGATCATGAAATAAATAGTTATAATTCCATTTTGAACCACACCAGCCCTACCCGTCATTCCTTTCCACGTAAAAATTCACTTAAAAATCAATAGGTCATGTTGGTGTCTCTCAGTGGCCTGCCGATTGCATTACCATAATCGTGTGTTGAAACCACTAGGATGAGATAAAAGGAAGGCCGCTAAGGAGCCTTAGCCAACATGGGGACATGGCAACTCAACGGTGAACTTCTCGGGACTGCCCTGTCAGGCCTTGCTTGGCTGGCAATTATCCTCCTCCTCTACTGGACCGAGACTTTGTTCAAGCAGGACCGAAATTCCAGTCAGAAGAAGCCTGAAGATGAGGCATAGCGAACGGGGGAGTTCAATGATGTTGCCAGGTACAGTCGTCCTTGGGGATCACAATGGGGAGCAAGACCATACAAACATGAGCTTCAATCGATTCCTGGCTCTAGTAGATGAGGATGCCCTTCTCCGCGTTGCCCTCGGGATAATTGAAACCATTGCGAAGACAGAGGGAAGAGTGCTCTGGCACTGAGGGATCAGAATGGACGTTATGGTGGATTTACAAATCGTCCTGGACAACGTTGCGGAATCGGCTAACGGAATCATGGAGAGCATGGCGGTGTTGAAGGAGTGGCTGTCTGAACTGCGAGATTCGATACAGAAGGTGGAACAAGTGGTGGTCAGACTGACTAGTGATTCAGACTGGGAATGAGCCGTGTCCATCCGGGACAACTGTTCAATGCGATGAATCGAGAAGGAGCCACGCGATGAAGTTTCCGATTTACATGGATAATCACTCCACGACTCCGATGGACCCCCGGGTCCTCGACGCGATGCTGCCCTACTTCGTCGAAAAGTTCGGCAACGCCGCCAGCCGCAACCACCAGTTCGGGTGGGAGGCGGAAGAGGCGGTGGAGCACGCGCGCAAGCAGATCGCCAGGCTCATCCACTGCGATGCCAAGGAGGTCGTCTTCACCAGCGGCGCCACGGAATCCGACAATCTCGCGCTCAAAGGCGCCGTGGAGATGTACAAGGAAAAGGGCGATCACATCATCACCTGCACGACCGAACACCGGGCGATCCTGGACACCTGCAAGTCGCTGGAAAAGCGCGGCATCAAGGTCACCTACCTGCCGGTGGAGAAGGACGGCCGGGTCAATCCCGACGAGGTCCGCAAAG
>JAUSEJ010000642.1 GCA_030650265.1 Dehalococcoidia bacterium
TCTGGGCGTGATCGAGTGGCGCAAAGCGTATGCTGAGCACGAGAAGATGGGCAAGAAGGCCATCTTGTTCGTGATGACCGACGATACTCGCAACTGCGACGATGTTGCCGCCTATCTGCGAATTACCTATCCGGAATTTGCGGGAAACGACGCGGTGCTAGTCATTCACACCAAAAGCAACGGCGAGATTTCCGAGTCGACCTCAGGCAAGAGCAAAGAGGAATTGGATAAACTGCGCGAGCAAGCCAGCGCCATTGACGGGCCGGATAGCCCGCATAGGGCTATTATTTCCGTGATGGTACTCAAAGAGGGTTGGGACGTGCGCAACGTGACCACCATCGCGGGTTTGCGCGCCTACTCTGCCCAGAGCAACATCCTACCGGAACAAACTCTGGGGCGCGGCTTGCGCAAGATGTACGCCGGTGATGTGGAAGAATACGTCAGTGTGGTCGGCACGAACGCCTTCATGGATTTCGTCGAATCCATTCAGGCCGAGGGCGTGGTGCTGGAGCGCCGGCCGATGGGCCCGGGCACGCAGCCCAAAACCCCGCTGGTGATTGAAGTCGATAAAGAAAACGACAGAAAAGACATCGAGGCGCTGGATATCGAAATCCCCGTCTTGACGCCGCGCATATACCGGGAATACAAGAACCTGAGCGACCTGGACGTCGGCGCGCAAGGCTACCACCATGTCTCGTACCGGCATTTCAGCGAGGAGGAACAGCGGGAGATCGTCTTCAAGGACATCACCACCAGCGAAGTGACGCATACGACCATCCTCGACACAGCGGGCGTTGCCGATTACCGCAGCGTGATCGGCTATTTCGCCCAGACCATCATGAAAGATCTGAGACTGGTCAGCGGCTACGACGTGTTATACGGCAAGATCAAAGCCTTCATGCAAGAGGAGTTGTTCGACCGCCGGGTGGACCTGGAAAGCCCCAACACCCTGCGCAACCTTTCGGAGTTGGCCGCCACCAAGACTCTAATCGAGACATTTAAGAAGGCAATCAACTGTCTAACCGTACAGGACAAAGGCGACGCCCAAATCCGTGATACGATCAAACTGCGACAGATGCGCCCCTTTGTGGCCAAGGAGCAGGGATATCTCGTCCCGAAAAAGAGCGTCTTCAACCGCATCATCGGCGACGAAGGTTTCGAGCTGTTGTTTGCCCGATTTCTGGAAGACTGCGACGATGTGGTCGCATTCGCCAAGAACTATCTTGCCGTACATTTCAAGTTGGATTATGTGAATGCGGACGGCGATATCTCTAACTACTACCCGGATTTTCTGGTCAAGTTGTCCGCCAAGTCCATTTTCGTGGTTGAAACCAAGGGAAGGGAAGACATGGATGTGCCGCTCAAGATGCAACGGCTCCGGCAGTGGTGCGAAGACCTCAATCGAGTGCAGGCAGACGTGGTTTATGACTTCGTATACGTAGATGAGGAGAGCTTTGAGGGATACAAACCCGCCTCATTCGGACAGTTGGTTGACGGCTTCAGGGAGTACAAGGACAGAAACTGACGGTCGACGGATGGGCTAGCTAAGATCGAGTGGCAGAGATATGTACGAAGATACGATTGCGGCAATCTCAACTCCCATAGGTGAAGGCGGCATCGGTGTGGTCAGGCTCAGCGGGAGCGAGGCCAGGGCGATCGCCGGGAAGTTGTTCGGGCGTCGCCTGTCGGACCGCCGGCTGGTTCATGGATACATCGTCGACCCGGCTACCGGAGAGAAGGTCGACGAGGTGCTGGTGGCCTATATGGCGGCGCCGCGCACCTACACCCGGGAGGATGTGGTGGAGATAAACTGCCACGGCGGCGTTGTCCCTCTCCAGCGGACGCTCGAACTGGTTCTACGCGCCGGCGCCCGCCTCGCCAACCCGGGCGAGTTCACGCTGCGGGCCTTTCTCAATGGCCGTTTGGACCTGGCGCAGGCGGAGGCAGTGCTGGACGTCATTCAGTCCAAGACGAGCGCCAGCCTCAGGGTGGCCATGGGAGGCCTGGAGGGTCGCTTGTCGGGGGCGGTAAGATCGCTGCGCGAGCAACTGCTCTCCGTCCTGGCCTATCTCACGGCCCGGATCGATTTCCCGGAGGATGAGGTCGAAGAGCAGGATGTGATCGGTCCCCTCACCGTCGCGGCGAACACTTTGCGAGAATTGCTCGCTACGGCCGATGCAGGTATGGTCTATCGCCATGGGGTGAGGACGGCAATTATCGGGCGGCCAAACGTGGGGAAATCCAGTCTCCTCAATTGCCTCTTGCGAGAGAATAGGGCGATCGTCACGCCGATACCAGGCACAACGCGTGACACGCTGGAAGAGGTTCTGAACCTGCAAGGCATCCCCTTCGTTCTGGTCGATACCGCCGGGATAACCGAGAGCGCCGATCTGGCCGGGCAGATGGGGGTTGAGCGTAGCCGGCAGGCCATCCAGACCGCCGACTTGATTCTTCTTGTGGTGGATGGCAGTCAGGCTCTCGACGACTGCGACCGGGAGGTACTGTCAATGTCGAACGGCAAAGTTGTTGTTACGGCGGTCAGCAAAGTTGATTTGTCGCAGGCGGTTGAGAGCTATGGTCTTCCCGGCCGATTGGTGCGCACGTCCGCCAAAACTGGTGAGGGGCTGGCCGATCTCGAGCGGGCCCTGGCCGAGGCCGTGCTTGGCGGACGGGTGGTAACATCCGACGCGACAATCGTGACGAATTCCCGGCATAAAGAGGCGCTCGCCAGGTCACTGGCGCAAGTCGAGGCGGCAATTCACAGTCACACTTCGAATCTGGCCGCCGACTTTGTTACTATCGATCTGGCCCTGGCGCTTGGCTCGCTGGGTGAGATCACGGGCGAGACCGTTGGCGACGACCTACTCGACGCGATTTTCAGCAAATTCTGCATCGGAAAATAGGCCCATAATGAGGGTGTTTTGGGTCACGGCTTTGGTGCAAGATCAGAGCACCTTTGTGACATTGGGTTTCTCCAGTTTTGCTTTCACTTCCTCATCGGTCACCTGGCGAAAGTCACGGTAGAAGTGGCCTACGGCGAAAAAGTGCTCCGGGGACGTGATGTAGACCACGTCGTCAGCCACGTCTTTGAGCTTCTTGATTGTGTCAGGTGGACCGACCGGCACCGCCACTATAACTCGCTCGGCGCCTTCAGCAATCGCTGCTTTGACGGCCGCGAGCATGGTATGACCGGTGGCCAAGCCATCATCGGCGAGGATGACCGTCTTGCCCTTCAGTTCTGGCAGACCTCCACCCCCGCGAAAAACCTGCTTCTGACGCTCAATCTCCTTTTGCTGCCTTTCCATCTCCTCTTGCAAGAA
>JAUSEJ010000653.1 GCA_030650265.1 Dehalococcoidia bacterium
GCCGGGCGGGGTTCCCGGAAGAATTTCCAAAGCATATTCGTCACGAAACACTTGCCCGGTGTGCCAACTGTCGGTCGGCAGCCGATCGTATACGGGTCTGTTGTCCTTCTGGCCCCACACTTGGTAGCCCTGGTCGATCAGCTTAACGTATACATTGAAGCTTTTCGCTATTGGCCCCCTGGCCTGCCAGTAGAATGTGACATACAGACGACCATTGGCGCCGGTCTGCGACGTGTCAAGATCGTAGCCGAGAAAGCGAATCCCGTTGTCAAAATCTGTGGAAGCGGCGTTCTGGATCTTGGGGATGGAGCGCATCACGACGGGAGCGGTGCGATACCCGGTCAGAGCGATCAGCCTGAAAGGCTTAAAGGCCATCTGGGTGGTATTGTCGTCCAGCCACTGCCTTATTTTATTGTCAGGGTCCGAGAAATAGTCTTGCCAGCCCACCAGCCAGATTCTATCGTACCGACTAGCCAGATCGGAGAACATACGGTTCAACTGTTTCTCGTCAGTCGGCAGTACGCTGTCAATGCCAAAACCTGGCGAGCCGCTGGAGGAGTAGTAATCAAACGCCATTTCCCCCCAGGCAGCATTAAAGACCAAAACATCGCCAGGCCTGACCTGGTCATCATAGTACCGCGCGGCTGCTCGAAAATCATCCCGGCTGAACTGGTAGTCATAATAGTAGGCGTAGACCCCGATTAAAGCAGCGACAGAAATCGCCAGCACGGTTACAGCGCTTAGCAGTTTGGCCTTGGTCCTCATCCAGTCTAGACCAAGAGCTAGCAGTAGGACATAGGATGGGTAGGCGACAAGAGAATACCGCACGGCGTAATCCCGCCTGCCAACGGATAAGAGATAGAGAGCGACAAGAGGCAATACCAGAGTTGGGGCCACGAACAGCGCCGCCTTAAGTCTATTACGGTGGAGAAAAGCACCGGCGATGGCCATCGCAAACATGCACAGCGCTGGAACAGTGGCATCGTCTACCTTTACTGCGGTTCCCAAATTGAAAACCACCAGCGTGTCTCTGACTAGAGTTCCCAGGTCTGTGCCGCGGGCGATTTCGCCAGCAGCGCCACTCAGAGACCGGCTGTACAGAAGCCAGGGGATCAAGGAAACCGGCACCACCAACACAGCCGACAGCCAATGTATACTTGGTCGCCGGCGACGCAAGATGAGAAACGCCACAACTGACATGGCTTCCGCGGCAAATACCAACAAGAAGAGATATTCGGTGTAGGCTGAGACGACAGACACGGCCCCCCAGATAGACCAGTCCCTTGGACCGCCTCTTTCGATTGCTGCCACCAGGAAGTAAATCGAGGCGAGGCTGAGGGTCACAGCAAGGCTGTAATCCCTTGCCTCCTGCGAATAGTGTACGAGGAACGGCGACAGCGCCCCAATGATCGCCGCGAACAGGCCGAGGGAAACACCGCTAAGGCGTTTGCCCACTACGAAAAGCAATGGGACTAGAGCCGTTCCGAATACCACCGACGGAAACCTGGTGGCCCAATCACTTGCGCCGGCGACTTGCGTCCACCAGTGAAGCACGATGTAGTAAAACGGAGGATGCAAGTATAACGCCGCCGTGTCAAGCATCGCCAGGAACGGTTCCCTGACTATGACGGCCGTGAGAACTTCGTCCCACCAGAGACTTTGCCCGTCCAATTGGTGAAGGCGAAGAAAGAATGCCACGAACACCAGGGATATGATGGCTAGCGGAGCGTAAGCTTTGCCTCGATCGGTCATCGCCGCACCATGCTTCTCAGTATTTTGGCGTCCTGTGAATCGAAAGCTTTCATGGCCAGTAAGGGCAGTAGATAGGCCGGAATCGCGACGCATAGGACAATGAGCAGGTTGTGATCGCGAATCAGCCATACCACTGCCCCCATTATCAGGGATGCGACAGCGGGACGCCAGGAAACGGAGAAGAGAGGAATCTTGCCGACATGCTTACGTATCGAGTAGAAGAAGGGAATCATGAGAACGATCTCGCTCAGTACCGTCATCACCGCGGCGCCGGCGAAGCCAAAACGGGGTATGGCGATGAGATTGCCGGCTACGTTGAAGACGGCGCCGATTACGAAGGCAAGAGTAAGAAACCGCTGCTGGTTCACGGCAATAAGGACATACTGAGTGACGCTGTTGATGAAGCTGAAAGGCAGAAACCAGATCAGAATCTGGAGGGCGAGGATAGCTGGCCTGAACTGCTCGCCTACGGTGAGTAGAATGATCTTGTCAGCTAACAGGGTGGTGCCGATGGTTGTCGGGATGGCTATCAAAAGCAGGACCTTCAAAGATAGAGTAAAGCCCCGCACAAGTGATTCTTTCGACGAAGCGGCGTAGCGTGAGACTATGGGGAATATGGCAATGGTGAAAAGGGAAGGGATGAAGTTTAGCCCATCGATGAACCGGTAAGCAGTGCCATAGGCGCCTACGGCGGCGTCCCCTGCCATCGGTTTCAGCAGCATCACGTCTATGCGGAAGAAGACGGTGCTGAGAAGATTGTTGATCATGAGGGGGAAAGCCTCCCTGACCATGCCTTTCTGAAAACCAATGTCGAGCTCGAGCTTGGGCCGAAACAGCATTCTCCTCACCATCTGATACAGGATGGCCGAAGTCAACAGGTTCACCAGTAGCGACACAGCGCCGAGGCCAATGATGCCCCAGCCGAGAAAAAGGGCAATAGTGCCGAAGCACACTTTCAAGAGGGTGGAAACGATAGTAACGGCTGCCGGATACTCCATCTTCTCGCGGGCCAAAAAGACGGAGCTAAGCGCCGAACTGATGCTACTGGGAAGGATTGCCGCCGCAAACAGTGCTATCGTAATCACTGTATCGAAGGTAAGGCCAAACTGCCAGGTGTAAAGACCTAAGACGCCGACAAGAACAGGCAGAGAGCACAGAATCAGGATCATCCTGAGAATAATCGTGTTACTGAGGTAGCGGTTGCCCAGTGACGGTTCCTTTGCGACTTCACGGGAAAGTAGCGTACCCAGACCAAAGTCGGTTACGATGAGAAAATAGCCGATGAGGGCCACGGCGAGAGAGTATTTTCCGGCGTTCTCCAGTCCGAGCAACCGGAGCATAAAGATAGCATAACCAAAATCGATCGCCTTGTTGATAAGCGACGCCGCCATCGGCGTTACGCTATTCTTAGCGATCCGCTGGACCGTAGAGAGCGTCCCGGCGCGCGGATAAAAGCGCTGCCAGAAGACGAAGCCCAGGCCCAAGACCAGGCCAATGAGGCCGATGAAGCTAACATAGGAGCCGAGCTTCACGCTATCAGGCGAATACCGGAAGATTACCTCGTGGTTGCCTTGATCCAACCTGACGGCACGGAAGATGGCGTCGGCGCGCAGTACCGGAACCTCCTGACCATCTACCGTGGCCCGCCAGCCAGTAAAATAGCTATCCGCTAGTAGGAGATAGCTTGGCTCAGAACTGCTAGTGGCAATAGTGACCCGATTTGGCTGATAACTCGTTATCCTGGGAATTGGCAAAGCGCCAATGCCTATCCCCTCTCGTTGACCACCCCCGGACCCGGTTATGACAAGGTCGCGGCGGGGGTCGAAGCCTGGCTTGCCCATCTCCGACAGCGCCGCTTCCGTGCTATCCACGAACTTCGCCCGCCCGACTAGTGTGGCCCGGGGAAGAAAGTCGTCGTTGCGATAGATGTTGATCTCCCCGCGATACACCTCAGTATAGTTCGGCAGACCGATGTTGCTGGTAGTCAAGACATACTTGACGTTCAGCAGGTCTAGAATGGGCGATTCGAGCGAGGCTGGCCTGGCGATCTTGTTGATCATGCTGTACAGCAATGTATCCGGCTCCTCCATGAGACGCCAGAAATTGGTGTACTGCTTCAGAATGATCGAGTCATAGCCCCGGATATCCTGCAGCCCCACCTTCATATTACTGACAGGCCTCATGGTATCCTCGTATCCGTAGCTAGTAATACGAAAAATGTCGGGATCGGTTTTGAGTTGTGCCAGAGATGGTGGCACAAAATCGAGAAGTTTTGGATCGGTGGTCGTATTAAAACTGTAGGTAGGAATAAACAGGTCCAAAGCCAATGTCCCTAGCGCGGCGATGTAGAACAGTTTTGGTAGAGGCTTTGTCCCCATCTTGTTCCTCCAGCCGGCAGCGTAAGCAACGATCAATCCACTGGCGGCCAGGAAGAAACCGAGTAGCCCGATGTTGCGGAGGAAATACGAGTATAGCATTTGTCCGCTCTCGAAGGCGAAGGGGAGTAACTGAGAGCGGCGGAGAAGGTTGTCTGCGAAAGCCAGCGACTGGCCGACGAAAACCCGGCTCAGAACCAGCACCACGAGAATACCACTGCCTGCCAGGCAAGAGATGACACCAATGAGCCTGATGGGGAATGGTCTGAATCGCCCGCTTGTCAGTGTACTGGCACTGATGCCGGCGAGGATGGACACACTCAGGGAATAGGGGATCACCCAGCGAAAGGGAGAATGCGACTGCTCAAGGCCGGGGATCAGCCAAATGACTCTATATAACGGCGTGCCAAAAACCAGGAGCAGGCTAAAGATCACGAGGGTGGAGAAGATCAGGGTATAACGATCGCGTCGGAAGAACAGGGCCAGAAAGGCCAGAAGTAGCGGGAGAATGCCAAGATAGCCTGCTGCCTCCACGTAGTTCTTTACACTCCAGCGTGGATAGGTGATCGGATTGCCGGCGAAGTCTACGGCTTTGGTAACCGGCTTGGATTGCCCGTCAACGACGTCAAAATACTCATGATGCGTCGGGTTGCCGAAAAAATCGGGCATAACGAATCCCAGTACTTGTTTCTTGGGAAAAGCGTAGCTAATGACCTGGTCGTAGGTTACCTGCCCGGCCCGGAAGTTCGCGCTGATCAACTCGAAGAAGGGGACAAGTTGGATGGCTGCCACAGCGAAGCCGACCAGACACATGGCGCCCAGCGCCAGCGACGGCTTTAGCACCTGCATCGGAGATCTTTTCTGAATCAGGACAACCAGTAGACGGCCCACAGCGTAGAAGAGCAGGGGAAACAGGACGAAGAAGCTGAATTCGAGATGGCCGGCAAGGAACTGCAGACCGACGATCGAGGAGCCAAGAAGAACATAGAGAAGCGATGAGCGCCAGGGGTGCGGGTTATGCTCGAATCTTCTAAGAATGGTCTCAACCACGGCGAGCAGCAAGGGAAGCCAGATTATTGTGCTGACAGCCATTGGCCAGATGAAGCTGGTCACCAGAAAGCCGGAGAACATGAAAGCAATGGCGCCAACCAGCGAGCCGAAGCGGTTCGCTCCGATTACCCGCAAGTAGGTATAGGTGAACAGTCCGGCCATAAAGACATGGAGCGCTGTAAACCAGCCATAGGCCTGGGCAACCGGCATGAGGTAAAATATGACTCCGAGGGGATAAAGGACGGCGTACTGGCCTGCCGCGAGAAAGGGCATGCCGGCGAAGACGTAAGGGTTCCAGAGAGGCAGATTGCCGCTTAGCAGAGACTCCCTGGCAAAGCTTTTCCACTCGTAGTTCTGGACAATCATATCACCCAACAATTCGTTGTGAGGCATATCGATGCCGAATTGGTGAGCGAACGACTTCCACGGCTCAAAGCCAAATAGAGCGTCAGTGGGGAGGAGAACCTCGCCCCCGAAGAGCACACGCCAGAAGAATACCACGACGAGGGCAAGAAGGGTTAGAATTGGCAGGAGATCGGGGTGCTTGCCCCTATCGACTAATCGGCGCAATATATTTCTCGAACTAGGACCGCAACTTGATTTGCCAAACGCGCCAGGCGGCCTCGAAGGCTATTTTCGACGACATCTTCGACGTGCCATTCGTTCTTTCGAGGAAAAGGATAGGGACCTCGGCGATACGGAGACCTACCTTCTGGCATAGGTAGATCACCTCGACCTGAAAAACGTAGCCGTTCGAGGCGATCCTCTCCACGTGAATATCCTTCAAGGCAGAAGCGCGGAAGCACCGGAAGCCACCGGTTGTATCGTGCATATGGAGGCCGAGGAGAGCACGAGAATAGATACTGCCCCACCGGCTCAGCACCTTCCGGAGAGGACTCCAGTTTGAATCAACCCCTCCCCCACTGACATAGCGCGAGCCGATTACGACGTCCGCCTCCTCAAGCCTGGCAAGCATCTTGGGAATATAAGATGGGGAGTGAGAGAGGTCGGCATCCATCTGAACAACCGTATTGGCGCCCTTGCCGAGAGCATGAGTGAATCCCCGCACGTAGGCAGTACCTAGCCCCAGCTTCCCTTCCCGATGGATCACCTCCACCCTGCCCTGGTACTTATCTGCCAGCGTCTCGGCTATCTGCCCCGTGCCATCTGGCGAATTGTCATCTATCACCAGAAGACTCAGACCTTCGATAGGCAGAGCGAAAAGCTGCTCTGCCAGTATAGGGAGATTCTGGGCTTCGTTGTAGGTTGGAACAATCACCGTTACTGCCATGCCAATTTCCCCCAATTGCTGCTTGCTCGGGCAGATTATACATTAGTGACCGGGGCAAGTCTAGTTCATTTGCCTGGTTCAGTGCTTATGCGCATGGGCGACCGACGGGCTTGCAGCAAAGGTGCAGAAAAAGCTGTCCGGATCGCAGCTTACACACTCGAACTGCACAGTTGTATGGGTGATACCGTAAGTATCGCCCAACGTCGAGTTCAGCCGCTGTAAGATTCCCGAACCCTCGCTGATGTGCTGATCGTCAATGAGCACATGGCAGCTTAGGGCATGCAGATGAGGAGCAATACTCCAAACATGGAGATCGTGGACATCGAGGACCCCGTCTACCTTCTTCAGATTGTGAATCATGTCTTCGAGATTGACATGGGGAGGGGTGGCTTCCAGGAAAACGGATATGCCTTCCTGGATGATCTGCCAGGAACCGATGGCGATGATGATTGCTATGCCAACAGAGAGAACCGGGTCGAGCCAAAAGGCGTTGGTGAAGTACATGGCAATGCCACCGGCAATCACGGTCAGCGAGGCGAGCGCATCGCCGGCAACGTGGAGAAAGGCGCTGCGCACATTGATGTTGCCCTTTCGCTCGCCGCGCAGCAAGACGAGAATGAGGGCGTTGGCGCCAAAACCAACCAGGGCCACGACCAGCATGAGGACGCTCTCGACCTCAACCGGGCTGCTCAGCCTCCTAAACGCCTCGTACAGGATGACCACAGCGATGCCGACAAGGGTGAGCGAATTCGCCAGGGCAATTAGCACGCCGATCCGGTGGAAGCCATAGGTCATGCGATTGGTCGGTAGTCGTGCTGCCTGTCTGACCCCTACCCAACTTAGCAGGAGAGCCAATACATCGGTGAACATATGGCCGGCATCGCTCATAAGGGCCAGGCTATTAGAGAAATAACCGCCCGCGAGCTCGCCAACAAAGATAACGGATGTCACGATCAAAGCAAACTTTAGTTTGCTACCTAGCATGCTGGCGTGGCCATGAGCGTCATGACTATGGGAATGAGCCTGACTAATGTCCAAAACTGCTCCTCGCGTTCGCCCCGATGTCTGAAGAGTTCTTCAAAGAAATCAACCATCCTCCCGCCGAAGGACCACCAACAATGAAAAGTTGAGGCGTCCTGTCCCCTCTCCCGCCTGTTCCTTCGAGAGAAGGCTTAATTAACCAACCCTATTCAGTGGCAGAACCCATCGGGTCCGTCTGGCTCCATCTTGACCGCGCGATCCGTGTCAACATTGTAACAGCAAAGATCGAACCTTGTAAACTAAGCGAATTGCGTCCATACCACCGGGCGCCCATCTCGTACAACTTAATGTCACTGTCATTGACTTGCCCTGTGAATAGCCGATCAGTCGGGAGAGCGCCAGTACTAAATCTGGAGCCTCCGTAGGGATAGTAGACCATTGTACTCACCTGGCTTGACGTCGTGCTGGAGACGACGCTCGTGCCCCAAGGTGGTCGAGGAAGATGTAGGAGAGATTGCCGCCGCTCCGCATGGCGATTCTCTGGCTGCCGGCATAGTAATATTTGTCCCCGAAAGGCCTGGCTGCCTCGGCGCCGAGGGCGATGGTTGGCTCGGTCGAGACCAGCTTTCGCACCTTCACGTCGTCGTAGTAGACGTCGGCCAGGTACGTCCTGAGGCCGATGGTTCCGGTGATCCGGCTGGCGTCTGTTGCTGTCCAGGCGTCGTTCCCAACCTTCACCGCTTGGGTCGTACCGGAGGAGGTGATTGCGAAGGTGTACCAGGTGTTGGTCCTTCGGCGGAAGGATAGGTGATGGCGGGGTTCTGAGTCAGCCAACTCCAACTGCCGTCGTACTCCCAGATACCGGTCATGCCGCCGCTCCCGTAGTCGAAGCCATAGAAGTGCGTGGTGTCCACGTAGCGCCAGGTCGGATCTGCCGCATGGGACCCCGATGGTGTGGTAGCGAGCCTCGCCTTCACCTCGTAGACGAAGTCGGTGAGGCTCAGAGTCTTCTGGTAGGTATTGGCCGATCCGTTGCTGGCGTCGGACTGGCGATAGCTCCAGGAGAGCGTACCGTTGGCGCCGGTGATTACGCTCTGGGCCCAGGT